>NZ_JBQHSG010000002.1:0-255299 GCF_052066375.1 Bariatricus sp. HCP28S3_A7 | reverse complement strand
TATCCCTACGAAAGTAGTAAGACCCCTTGAAGACGACGAGGTAGATAGGGCAGAGGTGGAAGTGCAGTAATGCATGGAGCTGACTGTTACTAATCGGTCGAGGGCATAACCTGAGCAAACAGGCAAGAAGCGGAAAAGCATGAGTGGAAGAGACGGGAAGGATGCTTGCATCCGGAGCGGATCTTACAGGAATGCGTGTCCATTTGTTACCAAATGGACAATGAGAGAACGAAGTTCTCGAATGGTTTCCGCGGAAAGTAAGTTTGAAATGGTAGGATAGGAAAGAAATGGATGGAGAGATAAAACTTTGTATGTGGTTTTGAAGGTACATAAAGAGAGATAGCTGCAGACTTTGGTGACAAGGTTTGCAGTTTTTTTCCATATAGGAATTTGATAATAAATTGACTTTTTTTGTTGCGGAATTTATAATTAATAAAGTCGCGTAGATATAAGATATTATAATAATTTAGAATAAAAATGAGAGGCAGGGATGACCATGTGGAATCCGGATAAGGCTATTATTATTACGAATAATGATAGGGTTTATGAGAAGTATAAAAAAGAAATGCAGGTGATTCTTTTAGATAGTTATGAAGATGTGTTGATTAAAACACGGGATATGGTTTACAATCGTCATATTCTGTTGACGCATCCATAGGCTTCCAGCCTGAAACCGAATCAGACGCCGTATCGTTCTGTTGTTGTTTATCCGAAGGGAGAAGAAGATAACATGAAGGATATCGTGCTGATCGAGAAGTGTATCGAAACATACAGACAATGGCAGGAAATTGCACCGACACCGAAGAATTACGCAGAAAAAGTGGCAAATGATTTTAAGACAATTGATCTGTCTGTGATCGAGAATATAATCCCCAGAATTTCGTAATTGAAAACACGGCTGTAAGTATGGCTGTGCTCAAAAGTAAGTAGTGCGGGCAGAATAAGAGGATCTGCTTTGTGAGAGATTTACAATAGAATAAGAAAGGTAGAGTCTGCGTAACATGGAGCAACAGACGAAGAGTAATTATTTTAAAGGATTATCTAAGCGAGACTACATTGAAAAGGCATACGAGATTATACAAAATGAAGGAATTGCGGCAGTATCTATCCGAAGAATCGCTAAGGAAATGGGATGCTCCTCAGCAAGCATGTACCGGTATTTCGGCAATCTGACTGAATTATTATTTTATGCTGAGTTGAGGGAATTGCAAGGTTATATTAAGAGATTAAATGCAAGTGAAAAAAGATGGAAAAATGTATGGGATATTTATGTGGGGGTATGGGATTGCTATGCAAGAGAAGCATTTCAAAAACCTGAGGCATATGATTTGCTGTTTTTTAAGTATTCTAACATGAAACTGCAGAAGGTATTTAAAGAGTATTACGAAATGTTCCCTGAGGATATCGAGGATGCAAATCATATTTTTGCAGAGATGCTGTATGCTCCTAGTTTTGTAGGAAGAGATTTCCGGATGTGCAGAAGATGCATACGCGCAAATGCGATTAATTATTATGAAGCAATTCAGTTGAATCGTGTGGTCTGTATGACCTATAAGGGATATTTGAAAACGATTCTTGATGATGGTATTCGAGAAGAGCAGATCGAGGGAAGAGTGCGGGAATTTATTTCCGATGTAGATATGATTGTCATGAAATTGGCTAAAGATCTAAAAGGGTATAACGGATATTATTCAACGAAAAAGAACATATAAATTATAGGAAGACACAGCGTTATTACGTAGGCTGTGTCTTTTGCGTTATATGGAAAAAATGCACTATTGGGATGCAAATTAAAATGCTTAGTATGTGCAGAATTGTGAGCGATTATTCATAGAAAATATAAATATATCAATAATATCTATAAAAAAGCTTGAATGTTATCGCGATAAGTTGTATAATGTGGGCATAAGGCAAGCGGTAATAAGGTACGGAACACTTATTCCGGATTCCAATAATCTGAAGAGCGATGCTATTTTGGTCAGCGTTTGTGATACAATGGCAGCGATCCTTGCCGGTTTTGTAGTTATTCCTACTGCGTTTGCAGGAGGAATGGAAGTTTCTAAGGGACCGGCTCTGCTGTTCGACGTTATGGCAGGTATCTACGGTAAGCTTCCGGGCGGAAGACTGATCGGTTCAGCTTTCTTTATTGGCGTAGCATTTGCAGTACTTTCTTCTTTGTTCACATTCTTTGAGATTTCTATCAGAACATTCGAAGAAAAATTGAAAATGGGACGTAAGAAAGGTATCATCGTATTTGCAATCATCGTACTTATTGGTAACATTTTTGTATCTCTTGGATTTGGTCCACTTTCTAACTTCAAGCTTCCGTGGCCGAGCTTCCAGGGTATTGAGATGTACGGTCTGTATGACTGGCTTGACTGCTTCACCGGTTACTTATTACTTCCTCTTGGCTGCTTACTTACCTGTATTTTCGTTGCGAAAATCTGGGGATTTGAAGGGTATGAAAAAGAATTATATAAGAACACCGACCACAAGTTAAGTAAATTTGATAAGGCTCTCACAGTAGTAGTTATTCCGTTGTTTATGGTTATCGTTCTTTTGAACGTATTTGGGCTTCCTTGGATAATTGACATAATTAATCATATAGCCCTCTGGTAACTCACCAAAAGGGACGAGGCATTCTATGTGCCGCGTCCCTTTTGGCAGTTTTCTGTTCATACTGTATTATTGCCTTTTAAGCTGAAGAAGATATCAAATCTTCCAGTGATTTGAAGGAGTATCCCATTTCTTCCCATTTTGTCAGGAGTTCATCGAGAATCTGGGCATTGGTGGAAGAAGTGCTGTGCAGGAGCACGATTGCACCCGGATGAATGCGGGAAAGGAGCTTGTCGAAAGCGTCTTCTTTTGACGGTTGTTGATTTTCATACCAGTCTACGTAGGCGAGACTCCAGAAAAATGTTTTGTAGCCCATATCTTTGGCCATCTGAAGATTGCTCTCGCTGTATTTCCCCTGTGGGGGTCTGTAGTATTTGGTCATTTCTTCGCCTGTGATTTCTTTATACAATTCTTCTACGGATTGCACTTCTTCGGCAAAGGCTTCTTTTGAGGAAATCTGGGACATATCTTTATGATGATATGTATGATTTCCAACGGTGTGCCCTTCTTCTGTCATTCGAAGAATCAAATCCTTATTATTTTCCAGATAAGTACCGACAACGAAGAAAGTAGCGGGGACCTGGTGCTTTTTGAGTGCATCGAGAATCGGCGCGGTGTTTCCATTTTCATAACCGGCATCGAAGGTAAGGTATATGACTTTTTCGTCCGTATTTTCAGCGTAATATGCGTCGTAAACGGCAAGTTCGTCATATGTAGCATTGGCTACGGGCGGTTCTCCTTCTTCCTGAAAACTCAGTCCCCAGTTTCCTTCGGAAGAGGTGGTGACAGTTTCGGGAAAATATAGCTCTTTCAGTCTGGCGGCTCCGATGCCTGTGAGGAAAGAAAGGCAAAGAATAGAGCAGATAAGGAGAGAACGCTTTATAAGTGATTTGGAAAGCATAATAACTCCAAAGTATATTTTTAAGAAAATATATGTGAAAGTATTTGCGAAAAGAAGCGTCAAAGCTGGACTTTCGGAAGAAAAAGCGATATGATAACGTTGTTTGTGCATTTTATATGCTGACTGAATTTACAGAAACGGATTGAAGGAGGAATGAGTATGGCATATATGGCAAATGAAGAACGATATCAGATTATGAAATACAACAGGTGCGGAAAGAGTGGCTTGATGCTTCCGATGGTTTCTCTTGGCTTATGGCACAATTTTGGAAGCAATGCCAGCATGGACAATATGAAAGCGATGTGTTTCAAGGCATTTGATCTTGGCATCACGCATTTTGATTTGGCAAATAATTATGGGCCTGAGATTGGAAGTGCTGAATATAATTTCGGGAAGATCCTGCATGAAGACTTGTATCCATACCGGGATGAACTTATCATCAGTACCAAAGCGGGATATAAGATGTGGGAAGGGCCTTATGGCGACGGGGGAAGCCGTAAGTACCTGATTGCAAGTGTAGATCAAAGCCTCAGACGCATGGGACTGGAGTATGTAGACATTTTTTATCATCACAGGATGGATCCGAAAACGCCGTTGGAAGAGACGATGGAAGCGTTGAATACGATCGTTAAAAGCGGTAAGGCACTCTATGCAGGGATTTCGAATTATGACGGACCGACGATGGCGAGAGCGGTGGAAATTCTGGAGGAGCTTAAGTGCCCGTTTGTGATCAATCAGAACCGCTATTCTATTTTTGATCGTACGATTGAATTAAATGGCCTGAAGAAAACGGCGAAAAGAATGCGGAAAGGTATTATTGCATTCAGCCCGCTTGCCCAGGGACTTCTGACAGACCGTTATCTGAACGGTATTCCGGAAAACAGCCGTATTCGCGCTGACGGACGGTTTCTGACAGAGGCGGCACTCACACCGGAGCGACTGGAACAGATCAGGGCGCTGAATGAGATCGCTGCCGGAAGAGGACAGACTCTCGCGCAGATGGCACTGAGCTGGGTACTGAAGGATGAGGACGTGACGAGTGTGCTGATCGGTGCATCGAGTCCGGAGCAGATTGAAGAGAATGTAGGAATAATCAATCAGACGGGATTTACGGAAAATGAACTGGCTGAGATCGACAGAATCAGTCTGAGAAGTTAAATACTTTATTCTTTTAAGTATAAGCCGGGTTGTCTTTCGAAATTTAAGTGTATAAACAGAAAAAAAGAAATATTCTTGTCTTAGCCAAGGCGTATTGACTTCTGGAGGGTTTCGTTCTACCATTGCATTCAGTTGATGCGCACAACCAATCAGCTGCTAAGGAGAGAATAAAATGGCACAGGCTTATGACCCATATACAAACGTAATTCATACTATGACAAAAGCAATGGAAATTGGTCATATTGACCAGTCTATGTTTGAGATTCTGAAAAATCCACAGCGGGAAACCAAAGTATATCTTCCGATTGAAATGGATGATGGAAGGGTTAGAGTATTTGAAGGATACCGAGTTCAGCATTCTAATATACGTGGACCGTTTAAGGGAGGAATTCGATATCACCAGAATTGTGATTTGAACGAGGTGAAGGCACTTGCAACATGGATGACACTAAAGTGTGCAGTGGCAGATATTCCATACGGTGGGGCGAAGGGCGGCATTCGGGTTGATCCGGGAACTTTATCGGAGAGAGAATTGCGAAGGCTTACCAGGCGGTATACATTTGCAATAGCGCCAATTATTGGCGCGGATACGGATATTCCGGCTCCGGATGTGAATACCAATTCACAGACTATGGCGTGGATTCTGGATACATACAGTCAGTTAAAAGGACAGCCATGTCCTGGAGTTGTAACCGGAAAGCCGGTTGAACTTGGAGGATCCAGAGGGAGAAATTCAGCGACAGGAAGAGGAGTCGTTATCAGTACGAAATTGCTGCTTGCTCTGGAAGGAAAGACATTGGAAGGAACGACTGTAGCAATACAGGGAATGGGAAATGTTGGTGCTAATGCAGCAAGAATATTTTATCACAGGGAAGCAAAAGTCATTGCCATCAGTGATGTATCAGGCGGACTTTACTGTGAGGAGGGATTGGACATTGATGCGATTTCACTCTATTTGAATCAGGGTGGAAGATTCCTGAAGGATTACGATGCCGCTGGAATTACACATATTACGAATGAAGAGGTGCTGACATGTAAATGCGATGTTTTGGTACCGGCTGCGCTGGAAAATCAGATTACAGAAGCAAATGCTGGAAAATTGCAGTGTGGCTGTATTGTGGAGGCGGCAAATGGCCCGACAACAGAAGGGGCAGATGATGTGTTGGAAAAACGGGGAATCACCTTGATTCCGGACATCTTTGCAAACAGCGGAGGAGTCATTGTCTCTTATTTTGAATGGGTTCAGAATATTCAGGAACTGACATGGGAACGAGATCAGGTAAATGAAATGCTTGAAAAACTGATGTCAAAATCTTTTCAAGAAATTTTGAATGTTACAGAAGAATGTCATTGCAATTTCAGAATGGCGGCTTATATTGTAGCATTGAGAAAGCTGGTATTTGCGGAAAAAATGAAAGGGATTTTTCCGTAAAATGAAGGGAAAAGAAAAACGAGAGGAGAATGGCGGTGTAAATATCCTCAATTACACCGCCATTCTTTCTTTATTTACCAGTAAAAATGGAATTACATAAATGTATTGGCAGTCCCTACATAACGGATTCCATTTTCAAAAACACGTTTACCGCCCAGGGTGACGAACTTCACATTGTTCAGACAGGTGATATCTTTGCTTGCATCTCCACTTACGACCAGAAGGTCTGCGTCAAGTCCTTCTTTGATGAGGCCGCGCTGGTTTTCAAAGCCGAGTACTTTGGCGGGATTCGAAGTTGCAGTCTGAATGGCCTGTAACGGAGTGATTCCATATTCCACCATGTACTGAAGTTCCCTTGGAAGAGGCAGCAGTGGTGAACCGTAAACAACCATGTCGGTTCCGGCAAGTACTGTGACACCGGTATCATAGAATTTTTTGAAATTATCCCTGTAAGCTTTGTAGGCAGGTTCAAAATATTCCCAGTTTGCCATTTCTTTTTGCATGACCGGATCATTTACGGGTTTGCCCGCATTTTCTTCCAGATTCTTTTTCGTGATTTCATATAAATAAGTATAGGCCATGATGGTTGGAGTCCAGGCGATTCCCTTCTCTGCCATCTGCTGTACCTGCTCGTAGGTTAAAAAGGTTCCGTGTTCGATGGTATCAAATCCGGCGTCGATGCTCATCTGAATGCCCGGCTGTGTTCCGGCGTGGATTCCACATTTGATCCCTCTTCTGTGACATTCGTCAGCGGCAGCATTTAACTCTTCCTGGGTATACTCGGGAATGCTGCTGCGGTGTGTGGTAAGAATCTTGATCCACTGGGCTCCGTCACGAACCTGACGGCGGATCTCCTTTCGGATCTCCCATGGTCCGTCTACCTGGGCAATGTCATCATCCCAGCCATGCCCGCCTGTCATACACATGCCGTTGTCGACATGTGTGATTCTTGGAATCGTGATAAATCCTTTCTCTGCCGCGAGATTCAGGGTTGCACAGAGCTTCCGCGCGGAAGTCATATCACGCACGCTGGTGATACCGCGCTCAAATGCGGCCTGTGCGTGCTGCAGAGCAAATAACGTGATCAGTTGGTCATTGTAATTGAAGCTGTCCGGCTGTGAGAACCAGTAGCCGAGATGCACGTGCATATCGCAAAGCCCCGGTAAAAGGGTGGCATCGCCATAGTCCTTCACTTCTTTTTCCGGAAATTCCGCGATGAGTGCTTCTTTCGGCCCGATTTTTCGGATCGTTCCATTTTCAACAGCAACGGCTTTATCTTCCAGTACCGTCTTGCCATCGCCGGTAATGAGATGTTTTGCGCAAATAATCATGATTTTATTCCTGCCTTTATTTTTAGTTTCATGACTCAAGTATAACATCTGCCGGGTAAGATATCCAGATGGATTTCATCTTGTATTTCTTCTTGCAGATTAATCGCCTTTTTTGTAAAGAACAAAAGAAAAGATCATAGGAACCACTGCCAGAGGAATCAGGAGCAATACGGTGAGAATCGGAAATCCGAAAAGTCCGAAGAATATCATAAGAATTCCTCCGATGATCCAGAGATATCCTGCGAGATGGTGTGTCTTATTCCAGTTTTCCTCGCTGGCGAGAGTCCATGGAATCTTGATTCCTATGGTGTAATTCTGACGGCATTTTGGAAGGTAGTTGCCGCAAATAGTGAAGATAATTCCGACCATAATCATGGCAATCTTATCGATGGGAAGCTCATGCCCCATATTGATAAGGAGGGATGCCGGTACCATGATTAAAGAAAGCACAGGAATACACCATTTTCCAAGTAATTTGATCGCAGGAGCGGAATTGTTGTTTCGTGGGTCATGATCCAGGCCTACATGGACAACAATATTGAGAACAGCCATCAGGAGTGGAAGACCGAAAGCACCAATAAGTCGCGGTGCATATCCGTTCGGCTCATTATTTGGTCCCCAGTGTATCGCCATCTGTTCCGGCAGACGGGTGTAAACTGCAGCGGAGAAAATCATGGGCAGCAGACAGAGCAGTGTAGTAAGGATCAGAGTCTTATTTTTTTTCATCAGAAACACCTCCAAATTGTGAAAACCAAAGCATCATTTCTTCAAATACGGATACATTGATTTCATAATAAATGTAATTCTTGTAGCGGGACTCGAAAACCAGTCCGGCTTTTTTGAGTTGTGATAAGTGATAGGAAATTGTAGCATTGGTCATATCAAAATTTTCCGCAATCTCGCCGGCGGACTTTTTGCCGTCCTTAAGCAGGACGAGGATCTCCCGGCGGACCGGATCAGACAATGCTTTAAACGTATCTGCGAACGCCAAATGATCACCTCCAATTGGTATAAGCATTTAGAAATATTTCTAAATAGAATATATCATGAAGAAACCATAAAATCAACATCTATTTAGATAAAAATCTAAATAGGTAATTTGGAAATTATTATTGACAAAAGTGTCTGTTCATGATATAAATATCAAGTAGCCTTTTTTGAGGTAAATAATTGAATATAGGGGATTGGTCAAATGGTATGACAGGAGTCTCCAAAACTCTTAGCGGGAGTTCGATTCTCTCATCCCCTGTCAGATAAAGCACTGATAATGTTGAACTTGTAACATTTAAGTGCTTTTTTGTTTGTTAGATAAAAAAATTGTGTTCGTGAAAAAGAGTATGAAGGAAATACTTTATTGACAGAATAATTGATGGATGTTATCATACAGAATATTAACGAATATTTGCACAAAGATGTACTTTGCTATAAAAGCAGTACATCTTTTTTCTTTTCCCAAGATATAACAAGGATTAGACACTACAGAACTTAAAATCGACTGGAGGCAAAAACTTATGAAAAATCATGAATTAGATTCTGTTGATCACACAATTTTAAATATCTTACAACAAAATGCCAAGCTTCCACTTAAAGAGATTGCGGAAAATGTTTATTTATCTGTACCTGCAGTGTCGGCAAGAATCGAAAAAATGGAAAAAGAAGGTTATATCACAGGGGATCAGGCACAGGTAAATCCTATTGCATTGGGTTACCATATCAAAGCTTTGATTAATCTTGAGGTTCCTCCGGAAGAGAAAAGTGTATTTTATCCATATATCAAAGAATGCTTAAATGTCGTTGAATGCAACTGTGTAACCGGAGAGTATTCTATGGTGCTGGAAGTATTATTTCCAAGCACCGTGGAGCTTGATAAGTTTATCGGTGAATTGCAACGCTTTGGAAGAACTAAAACCCTTATAGTTTTTTCAACTTCTGTGGAACATAGAGGAATTCCGGCAAACCCGAATGAGATAGTACGTGAATGATCTTTTTTTGTAAGAGAAAGTAAAATAATCATTGTATCAAAAAAGCACTAAATACGCTGAACCGCAACATATTTAGTGCTTTATCTGACAGGGGATGAGAGAATCGAACTCCCGCTAAGAGTTTTGGAGACTCCTGTCATACCATTTGACCAATCCCCTATGTATTGAATTGATTTGCGTGAAATCATACTGTATTCTTATACCATAGTTTGTAATATTTGTCAATCAATATCTTTGAAAATAGAGTGCCGGGAAGTAAAAAAATAATGGGAGTGAAAGTTGAGGTTTACGTGCTAATCTGTAATTATTTTGTTTTAGAACGTAGTGGTTGGGGAGTATTACGTTTTGTTTTCAATTTGTTGCTGTATTCGCTATACTAGTATATCGGCTTGGTCATTAAGCTGAATTAAGATAATCAGAAAATAATGTATTTCATTTCGAAGTTCTTGAGTTGTATATGTACGTTGGTAGACACCGATATAATTGGCAGAAATTATTTTTGATTCAAAGATAAGAGTTGCAATTTTCTGAAAAAATGTGGAAATGAAGAATTTTAAAAATATGGCGATTTGCTCTTTTATTTTGCCATGGATTGGTGTATGATAGATAACGTAGCCACCAAATATAGTGGAGAAACGCAAAAGTGACGCAACATTTGGTAGATGTTGATAGGGGTTAAAGGTAAGGAGAAATATATGGATACAGTAGTAAAAACAAGGGTTATCAAGAGGAATGGGGAAGAAGTATCATTTGATCAGACTAAGATTGTGAATGCGATTGAGAAGGCTAATCAGGAGATTGCACCGATTCATCAGATGAATCAGCATCAGATTCTGGCGATCGCAGATACCATTGCTCAGAAGGCAGAAGAGATGACACATGCTGTTCATGTGGAAGATATACAAGATATGGTAGAGACCGGAATTATGGAGATGCGTGGGTATGAGGTGGCGCAGAAGTACGTGCGCTATCGTTATAAGAGAGAACTGACTCGTAAGTCCAATACTACAGATAATGGAATTCTGTCTCTTCTGGAACACATGAATGAAGAAGTGAAGCAGGAAAATTCGAATAAGAATCCGGTCATCAATTCGACACAGAGAGATTATATGGCAGGAGAAGTAAGTAAGGATCTGACTCGCCGTGTCCTTTTGCCGGAAGAGATTGTACGTGCACATGAAGAAGGAATCATCCATTTCCATGATATGGATTATTTTGCACAGAAGGAACATAACTGTGATCTGATCAACCTGGAGGATATGCTTCAGAACGGAACGGTGATCAGCGAAACGATGATTGAGAAACCGCACAGCTTTTTTACTGCTTGTAATGTCACCACACAGATCGTAGCACAGGTAGCCAGCAACCAGTATGGCGGACAGTCATTTACACTGTCTCATCTGGCACCGTTTGTGGATGTGAGCCGTCAGAAAATCCGTAAGAGTGTGATTGAGGAGAGAATGGAATCCGGTGAATCACTGGATGAAGGAATCATCAAAAAAGTGACAGAGCGTCGTCTCCGTGAGGAAGTGAAGAGCGGAATCCAGACGATCCAGTATCAGCTGATCACGCTGATGACCTGTAACGGACAGGCACCGTTTGTGACTATGTTCATGTATCTGGATGAGGTCCCGGAAGGACAGACCAGAGATGACCTTGCGATGATCATTGAAGAAGTACTGATCCAGCGTATGCAGGGAGTTAAAAATGAGAAGGGTGTCTGGATCACTCCGGCTTTCCCGAAACTGATCTATGTGCTGGATGAGGATAATATCACAGAAGAATCCAAGTACTGGTATCTGACAGAACTGGCAGCAAAATGTACCGCAAAACGTATGGTTCCGGATTACATTTCCGCAAAGAAGATGCGAGAACTGAAGCAGGGCGATGTGTACACCTGTATGGGATGCCGTTCTTTCCTGACGGTAGAAGATTCTCAGCGCAATCCGGATGGAAGCCACAAATACTATGGAAGATTCAATCAGGGAGTTGTGACGATCAATCTTGTAGACGTTGCATGTTCTTCCGAAGGGGATATGGATAAATTCTGGGAAATCCTGGATGAGAGACTGGAACTTTGCCACAGAGCACTCCGCTGCCGCCACGAACGTCTGCTTGGTACCGTTTCAGACGTGGCTCCGATCCTCTGGCAGCATGGAGCACTGGCCAGACTGAAAAAGGGAGAGAAGATCGACAAACTGCTTTATAACGGATATTCAACGATTTCGCTGGGTTATGCAGGACTTTATGAAATGTGCGTGCGCATGCTCGGTAAATCACATACAGATCCAGAGGCGAAGCCATTTGCACTGGCTGTTATGCAGAGACTGAATGATAAATGTAAAGAGTGGAAAGAGGCAGAAAATATTAGTTATTCTGTTTACGGAACACCGATGGAATCTACAACCTACCGCTTTGCAAAATGCCTGCAGCGCCGGTTTGGAATCATTCCGGGTGTAACGGATAAGAATTATATTACGAATAGTTATCATGTTCATGTGACCGAGCAGATCGATGCATTCCAGAAGCTGAAATTTGAATCTGATTTCCAGAAATTATCACCGGGCGGGGCAATCAGCTATGTGGAAGTTCCGAACATGCAGAATAACATTCCGGCAGTTCTTACAGTTATGAAATTTATTTATGACAATATTATGTACGCGGAACTGAATACCAAGAGTGATTTCTGCGAATGCTGCGGATATGATGGAGAGATCCAGATCGAAGAAGATGAGACAGGAAAACTGATCTGGAGATGCCCGAACTGTGGTAATACCAATCAGGATAAGCTCTTTGTGGCAAGAAGAACCTGTGGATATATCGGAACGCAGTTCTGGAATCAGGGACGTACACAGGAGATTAAGGACAGGGTGCTGCATTTGTAAAAAATGATGATAAGCAGAAAGAAGTCAGACTGATGTTTGACTTCTTTCTGCTAATCCATAGACTGATTCATGTGAAATTTGAAAAAGCATTGTAGGTGATATGTCATGAATTATGGGAATATAAAAGAGTGTGATATTGCAAACGGGCCAGGCGTCAGGGTCAGTTTGTTTGTCTCCGGATGCAGACACCATTGCAAAGGCTGTTTTAACGCGGAGACCTGGGATTTTGCTTATGGAAGTCCATTTACCGAAGAGACGATGGAAGCACTTCTGGAAGCGCTGAGACCGGATTATATTCAGGGATTTACGCTTCTTGGAGGAGAACCTTTTGAACCGGAGAATCAGCAGGTGCTGGTAAATGTACTGAGGCGTATCCGGGAAACGTATCCGGGTAAGAATATCTGGTGTTATACAGGATATTTGTATGATGTCGATCTGATTCCCGGTGGAAAAGTATTTACGGATGTGACAGAGGAAATGCTTTCTTATGTAGATGTATTGGTGGATGGACCATTTGTGGAAGCGGAGAAGGATTTGACGCTGGTATTTCGGGGAAGCCGGAATCAGAGAATACTGGATCTGAGGCAGGTAAGAGAAAATGGATAAGAACGATTTGTTATTATATGCGGTGACGGACCGGAACTGGCTTCCGGAAGGAGAGACTCTGGAGGAGCAGGTGGAGAAGTGCCTGAAGGGAGGTGCGACCTGTATTCAGCTTCGGGAGAAGCATCTGAGTGAAGAAGAATTTCTGGAAGAGGCACGAAGAATGAAGGCGGTGTGTGCAAAGTATCATGTGCCGCTGCTGATCAATGATAATGTGGAGATTGCTCTTGCCGTGGATGCGGATGGCGTTCATGTGGGGCAAAGTGACATGGAAGCGGAGGATGTACGTGCGAAACTGGGGCCGGACAAGATCATCGGGGTTACGGCGAAGACGGTGGAGCAGGCACTTCTGGCTGAAAAGCATGGAGCGGATTATCTGGGATCCGGTGCTGTGTTCGGTACCAGTACCAAGGAAGATGCTTCGAAAATGGATCATCAGGTTCTGAAGCAGATCTGTCAGGCCGTGCAGATTCCGGTTGTTGCGATCGGAGGAATCACAGAGGAAAATGTGGCAGAGCTGGCGGGAAACGGAATCTGTGGAGTTGCAGTCGTCAGTGCGATTTTTGCGAAGAAGGATATTGAGGCCGCAACAAGAGAATTGAAGAAGCGTACGGAGGAGATGGTGAAAGCATGATGCAATATGCGATTTTTGATGTGGACGGAACACTTCTGGATTCGATGTTTATCTGGGAAGAAGCTGTAGACAGGACTTTGAGACAGAAGGGGATCGTTCCGGAAGAGGGACTGATTGATGCAATCATGCACATGAGCATGGAAGAGGGTGCTGCTTATGTGAAGGAGAGGTATCGGCTTCCGGAGTCTTCCGAGGAGATTCTGACAGGGATCGTTGCGGTTGTAGAACAATTCTACCGGGAAGAGGCGGGATTCAAGAAGGATGTACGGGCTCTTCTGGATGAATTCAAGAATCGTAATGTGAAAATGGTAGTTGCCACTTCGGGGAGTGCGGAACTGGCCGGAGCGGCACTTGAGCGTCTCGGGGTCCGGGATTATTTTTTGAGGATTTTTTCCTGCGGAGAGATCGGCGCCGGGAAGACGCAGCCGGATATTTTCCTGAAAGCGGCGGAAACACTGGGAAGTACTCCGGAGGAGACCTGGGTGTTCGAGGATGCAATCCATGCGGTCAGAACGGCGAAACGGTGTGGCTTTAAGGTGACTGCAATCTATGATGAGAGCAGCAAAAAAGACTGGGAAGAAATCAGGTCTCTGGGGGATGTGGTTCTGGAGGAAGCGGATTCTTATATGAAGTTCTTCGAGGAACAGGAATAGCAGAAAGGAAAATGTGAGATGAAAACAGCATTAACAATAGCAGGCAGTGATTCCAGCGGAGGAGCCGGTATCCAGGCGGACATTAAGACGATGACGGTTAACGGGGTTTACGCCATGAGTGCGATTACGGCATTGACGGCGCAGAATACGACCGGTGTCACGGGGATTATGGAAGTGACACCCGATTTTCTGGAGAAACAGCTGGATGCGGTTTTTACGGACATCCGGCCGGATGCGGTGAAGATCGGGATGGTTTCCGGAAAGACATTGATTGAGACGATTGCAGACAGGCTGGAAGCGTATCATGCGGAAAACATTGTTGTGGACCCTGTGATGGTTGCCACAAGCGGGGCAAGGCTGATCAGTGAGGAGGCAATCGGCGCGCTGAAAGAGAGGCTTCTTCCGATGGCGACGGTATTGACACCGAATATTCCGGAAGCGGAAGTGCTTGCCGATATGCAGGTGAAGACGGAGGAAGATATGGTAACTGCGGCAGAATCGATCAGCAGGAGATACGGCTGTGCAGTTCTGCTTAAAGGAGGACATCAGCTGAATGATGCCAATGATTTGCTTTACCGGGAGGGAAGCTTAAAATGGTTTTGCGGAAGAAGGATCGATAATCCGAATACGCACGGAACGGGATGTACCTTATCCAGTGCAATCGCGGCTAATCTGGCGAAGGGATTTGATCTGGATACATCGGTGGAACGGGCAAAGGAATATATTTCCGGTGCGCTTGCGGCAATGCTGGATCTGGGAAACGGCAGTGGGCCGATGAACCATGCATTTGCGGTTACCGGAAAATTTACGGAGGAACAGTCATGATATTATTTAACAGTGATTATACAGAGGGAGCACATCCCAGAATTTTGGAAAAACTGATGGAGACGAATCTGGAACAGACTCCCGGATATGGCGAGGATGTTTACTGCGAGGCGGCAAGGGAAGCTATTCGGAAGGTATGTGATGCGCCGGAGGCGGATGTTCATTTCCTGGTGGGAGGAACACAGGCGAATTTTACCGTTATTTCATCGGCTCTGAAATCATATCAGGGCGTCTTGTGTGCGGATACCGGTCATATCAATGTACATGAGACCGGTGCGGTGGAGGCCTGCGGACATAAGGTTCTTGCACTGCCGGGAAAGGACGGCAAGATCACAGCTGAGCAGATCCGGAATGCGTATGATCTGCACTGGAGCGATGAGTCTCATGAGCACATTGCGCAGCCTAAGATGGTATACATTTCTCATCCGACAGAGCTTGGGACTTTGTATACGAAAGATGAACTGGAAGAAATCGGACGTGTCTGCCGGGAGTGCGGCCTGTATCTGTTCCTTGACGGGGCAAGATTGGGGTATGGTCTGATGGCTCCGGGAACGGATGTGACGATCGAGGATATTGCAAGAATCTGTGATGTATTTTATATTGGCGGTACGAAAGTTGGCGCGCTGTTCGGGGAAGCCGTTGTGATCGTGAATCCACGGCTGAAGCCGGATTTCCGGTACAGCATCAAGCAGAAAGGCGGCATGCTTGCAAAGGGGCGCCTTCTGGGAATCCAGTTCCTGGAGCTGTTCAGGGATGGGCTGTATTTTGAGATTGCAAAGCATGCAATCGATATGGCGATGATTTTAAAGGAAGGGTTGAAAGAGAGAGGGTATTCTTTCTTTATGGACAGCGAGACGAACCAGCAGTTTATTATTATCGAGGATGAGAAGCTTGAGAAGATCCGTGAAAAATACGGAGTGACGTATCAGCAGAGATATGATGAGACGCACAGCGTAATTCGGCTTTGTACCTGTTGGGCTACGAAGGAGGAGAATGTGAGAGCATTTCTGGCGGATCTGTAAATATGAAAATGTGAGATTTGGATAGGAGATCCTGTTTGTGAGAATATATGGCCTGGGGGCACATTTTCCCACAAACAGGATTTTTAGTTGTCATGAATACGTCAAAAAGGTCCGTGGACCCTTTTGGGTTTTTGGGGATGAAAATAAAGTTAAATATCTAATTAAATAATGCACAGAAATTATAATAAAAGTATAAAATCTTTACTCATACAATTGACACTTCTGTACATAAGTCATAGAATAACCGTTAGACATCTAAGCATTGGAGGTGAAAGGATGTATCAGGATGAGCGGAGAGGCGGCGATGTCATCGGTATGTGTGGTGACAAAAACATACCATTGTTGTTTTTGATGCATCAGGTGTTTCATATGAATGTGCAGTCTGTTATTCACTTGATAGAACCTTTGAAGATCAAGCCGGGACAGGCCGGGATCTTGCTATTCCTCAGAAAAGCGGGACCGCTCTCGCAGCGTGAGATTGCGGATCATATCGGGGTGAAGCCGCCGTCTGTGACGGTGGCGATCCAGAAGCTGGAGAAGCTGGGGTATGTGGAGCGCAGACCGGATACGAAGGATCAGCGTATCGTGAATATTCAGATCACGGATAAGGGGATGGAGTGCACGGAGAAGTTAATGTTATTTGTGGAACAGGCAGATGCGGTGCTGTTCAAGAATATGAGTGTAGAAGAGAAGCTGCTGCTCCGGCGTTTGATGCTGCAGATGCGGGAAAATCTTTTTTCTGTAAAGGAGATTAATCTGAAAGAATTAATGGAAACATGTCCCCATATGGATCAGACAGAAAAGGGATATGTGAAAACGAGAAGAAAGGATCGTTGTTGATATGAGAAAATTATTGAAACATTTGAAACCGTATACGGCGACCATTGTTGTTATCATCGGTTTCCTGATTGTTCAGGCAACCTGCGATCTGTCACTTCCTTCTTATACTTCTGACATTGTAAATGTGGGAATTCAGCAGGGAGGAATTGACGAGAAGATACCGGAAGCTGTTACCGAAGAGGAGATGGAGAGGCTGCTTTTGTTTATGAGCAGGGAGGATAGCGAACGGGTGCTGGAGGCGTATGAGCTGAAGACGGCGGATACCGGATATGACTGTGAAGGCAGTGTTTATGTTCTGAAGGAATCAGCTGCCGAAGACAAGGAAGAAGTGCAGGAATTGTCGGAAATCCTGGGACAGCCGATGCTGCTGGTATCCGGATTTGAGTCTGATAGCGATACAACCAAACAGATGGAAGTATCGATGAAGGACAACATGAAAGCAGCCATTCAGTCACAGGCGGAGGCAAAGGCAAAGAAAGCCGCCTCTCAGATGACAGAAGAGGAGAAGGCTGCTCTTGAGGCAAATCCGGAGCTTGCTAAGAAACAGCAGGAAGAAATGCAGGCGCAGATTGAAGCGCAGATGCAGAAGATTGATGAAGCGGATATGTTCGAAATTCTGGGAATGCTCTCTGAGGATCAGAGAGAAGAGATGGTAGCACAGATTGCAGAAAAAATGGATGATATGCCGGATTCGATCGTGGAGCAGGCAGCTACGGCTTATATAAAGACTGTGTATGAAAAGCTGGGAATGGATACGGAACAAATTCAGAACAGCTATATTCTGAGAACAGGTGCGAAGATGATCGGCCTAGCATTTCTTGGAATGCTTGCCAGTGTGATGGTGGGACTTCTGGCATCCCGTGTTGCGGCTAGAACCGGACGTGACTTAAGAAGCAGGGTATTCAAGAAAGTAGTCGGATTTTCAAACGCGGAATTCGACCATTTCTCAACGGCATCCCTGATTACAAGGAGTACCAATGATATCCAGCAGATTCAGATGCTGGTCGTTATGTTACTGAGGATGGTAATGTATGCACCGATCATGGCAGCAGGCGGAATCATCAAGGTATTCCGGACCAATGTCGATATGTCATGGATCATCGGACTTGCGGTTGTGCTCATACTTCTGCTTGTGTTGGTATTATTTATCGTGGCAATGCCGAAATTCAAGATTTTGCAGAACATGGTGGACCGTCTGAATCTGGTAACGAGGGAGATTCTTACCGGACTTTCTGTTATCCGGGCGTTCAGTACGGAGAAATATGAAGAGAAGCGTTTTGATAATGCAAACAAAGATCTGATGAAGACAAATCTGTTTGTAAATCGTGCGATGACATTTATGATGCCGGTCATGATGCTGGTCATGAATGGAATTACGATTCTGATCGTCTGGAACGGGGCGCATGGAATCGATAACGGAAATATGCAGGTCGGTGATATGATGGCATTTATCCAGTATACGATGCAGATCATCATGTCGTTCTTAATGATCTGTATGGTGTCCATCATGCTCCCGAGAGCGGCGGTCGCTGCAGATCGTGTAGATGAAATTCTTGCGAGTAAAACAGCAATCGAGGATCCAGAGAATCCGGAAACACTCCCTGCAGGAAGTAAAGGAGAAGTGGTGTTTGATCATGTAAACTTCCGCTATCCGGGGGCCGAGGAGGATGTGCTTCATGATATTCATTTCACGGCAAAACCTGGACAGACGACAGCGATCATCGGAAGTACTGGAAGCGGAAAGTCTACGCTCGTCAACCTGATTCCGAGATTCTATGATGTGACAGGCGGAAGGATCCTGATCGACGGAACCGATATCCGGGAAATCACTCAGCATGAGCTTCGGGACAAATTGGGATATGTTCCGCAGAAAGGGGTACTGTTCTCAGGTACGATCGAATCCAATATTCTTTACGGAAATCCGGATGGAACGAAGGCGGAGATGGAAGAGGCGGCTTCGATTGCCCAGGCGACAGAATTTATCGAAGAGAAGCGTAAAAAATATGACAGTCCGATCGCTCAGGGCGGAACCAATGTCTCCGGAGGACAGAAACAGAGATTGTCCATTGCGCGTGCGATCGCGAAGAAGCCGGATGTCTTTATTTTCGATGACAGCTTCTCCGCGCTGGATTATAAAACCGACGTAACGCTGCGGGCTGCCTTGAAGGAAAAGACGCAGGACAGTACCGTTATTATTGTGGCGCAGAGAATCAGCACGATTCTCCATGCAGAACAGATCATCGTTCTGGATGAGGGAAGAATAGCGGGAATCGGTACACATAAAGAGCTTTTGAAAAACTGTGATGCATATTATCAGATTGCTTCTTCGCAGTTGTCCGAGAAGGAACTTGCGGGAGATATGGGAACGACCGGAAAGGAGGAGATGGCGCATGCCTAGACACGGAGGACACGGACCGATGAAATCAACGGAAAAAGCGAAAGATTTCGGCGGGACTATGAAAAAACTGATCAATTACATGAGTGTATATAAAATCGGCATTTTCTTTGTCGCGGTATTTGCAATCGGAAGTACCGTTTTCAGTATATTGGGTCCTAAGGTTCTTGGAAAAGCGACGACGGAGATCTTTAACGGACTGATCAGCAAGATATCCGGAGGCGACGGGATTGATTTTGGGAAAATAGGAAAGATACTGATTGCGCTTCTCTGCCTCTACGCGGTAAGTGCGCTGCTGTCTTTCCTGCAGGGATTTATTATGACAGGAATATCACAGAAAATGACATACCGCATGAGAAAGGAAATTTCCGAGAAAATCAACCGCCTGCCAATGAAATATTTTGACAAGACGACACACGGAGAGGTACTCTCCAGAGTGACGAATGATGTGGATACGCTCAGCCAGAGTCTGAACCAGAGTGCAACGCAGTTGATCACTTCTGTGACAACGCTCATTGGTGTTCTGGTGATGATGCTGAGCATCAGTCCACTGATGACGGTCGTGGCACTTTTGATTCTTCCAATCTCTATGATATTTGTATCTACGATCGTAAAGCATTCTCAGAAGTTCTTTAAGAGCCAGCAGGAATATCTGGGACATATTAATGGACAGGTGGAAGAGGTTTATGGCGGACACAATATTGTAAAGGCATTCAACAAAGAAAAGGATGTGATCCGAACCTTTGATGAGACGAATGAGATCCTTTATCAGTCGGCGTGGAAATCACAGTTCCTTTCCGGTATGATGATGCCGATCATGCAGTTTGTCGGCAATCTGGGATACGTCGGTGTTTCGATCCTTGGAGGATATCTGGCAATCCGCAAAACAATTGAAGTGGGTGATATCCAGTCCTTCATTCAGTATGTGCGTTCTTTTACCCAACCGATCCAGCAGGTAGCGCAGGTCGCGAATATGCTGCAGTCTACGGCGGCAGCTTCCGAGCGAGTATTTGAATTCCTTGGAGAAGAAGAAGAGGACCAGGTTGTGGAACATCCGGTTTCTGTGGAGGGGCTGGAAGGAAATGTCACGTTCGATCATGTACAATTTGGTTATAATCCGGATCATGTGATCATCCATGATTTCTCGGCTGAGGTACATCAGGGACAGAAGATTGCCATTGTCGGTCCTACAGGAGCCGGCAAGACCACGATGATCAAACTGCTGATGCGTTTTTATGATGTGAATAAGGGAGCGATTCTGGTTGACGGACATAATGTCAGGGATTTCAACAGGAGTGAGCTCAGGGAAATGTTCGGAATGGTGCTTCAGGACACCTGGCTGTTCAACGGAACGATTGAGGATAATATCCGCTACGGCAAGCTGGATGCGACACATGAGGAAGTGGTAGCGGCCGCGAAAGCGGCACATGTACACCGGTTTGTACAGACTCTGCCGAACGGGTACCAGATGGAACTAAATGAAGAGGCGAGCAATGTGTCCCAGGGGCAGAAACAGCTTCTTACGATCGCAAGAGCGATTCTGGCGGATCCGAAGATTCTGATTCTGGACGAGGCAACAAGCTCTGTTGACACCAGAACGGAAGTCCAGATTCAGAAAGCAATGGATAACTTGATGAAGGGAAGAACCAGCTTTGTAATCGCACATCGTCTCTCAACGATACGGGATGCGGACCTGATTCTGGTGATGAAGGACGGAGATATTATCGAACAGGGAAGGCATGAAGAATTGCTTGCGAAAGGCGGCTTTTATGCCGAGCTATATAATTCTCAGTTTGAATCTGCTTCAAGCTGTGCATAGAGAAAAAGCGGGCGATGTCCATATGACATCGCCCGCTTTTTCAATGGAAAGATTTTATATTTGGATCAGTTTTTCTGCGCGTTCCAGAGATTCTTCAATATTGCTGCAGAAATTCTCTTTTCCGGCCATTTCCACAAAGCCGGCTTTATTCAGTGCATTCATAGGCTGTTCATTTACATGAGAGAAGATTATCGTAATGTTGTCTTCTTTACATTTTTTCCATAAATCAATCAGAGAGTTCATGGCTGTGCTGTCTAATGCCGGAACACCGCGCATACGGAGTATCAGACATTTGGTTTTGCTATGGCAGATGATTTGTTCGATGGAGTCAGCTGCGCCAAAGAAGAGCGGACCATTGATTTCGTAAACGCTGATCTCACGCGGAAGTACGCGAAGCTGACTATTTACTTCTTCACTGTCGTCATCTGCATAGGTCCATCCTCTTATACTTGTCTCATCGCTCATGCGCTTGATAAATAACAGACATGCAAGAAGCATTCCGATCTCGATTGCAACTACAAGGTCGAAGACGATGGTGAGGATAAAGGTAATGACAAGAACTGCGATGTCGCTCTTTGGGGCAGTCTTTACCAGACGAACAAACGGTCTCCACTGGCACATATTGTATGCAACAATGAAAAGAATCGCAGCGATTGTCGGCATAGGAATCATTCCGGCGAATGGCATCAGGACGACAAGAACCAAAACCAGAGTGATAGAATGTACCATACCGGCAATCGGAGTGCGGCCACCGTTCTTGATGTTGGCAGCAGTACGTGCAATGGCTCCTGTTGCAGGGATTCCTCCGAAGAATGCAGAAGCCATATTGCCGGCGCCCTGGGCAATCAGTTCCGTATTGGAACGGTGTTTGCTGTTGATCATTCCATCGGCAACCACACAGGAGAGAAGCGATTCGATGGCTGCCAGCACTGCGATGGTAAATGCATCCGGAAGTGCGGTGCGTATCATTTCAAAGCTCATGGACGGCAGATGGAATGACGGCAGACGGTTACTGATGGTATACAGATCCCCGATGGTATTGACCTTCAGAGGCAGGAATCTCACCATCAGGATTCCGACGATCACGGCAATCAATGATCCCGGGATTTTCTTAGCAAAATATGGAGCGATGATCAGGACGGCAAGACTGACGAGGCCGACGATTACGGCATGGATGTTCAGGGTAGAGATATTTTGGATAAATGCTTCCAGTTTCTCCATAGTCTCGATCGGCTTCACGCCTTCCGGATAGGTGAGACCACAGAAGTCTTTGAGCTGTCCAATGACAATCGTTACGGCAATTCCTGCGGTAAATCCGGTAGTGATTGTAAATGGAATGAATTTGATTAAGCTGCCAAAATGGCAGATACCCATAATGACCAGAATGATTCCGGCAAGGATGGTTGCCGCAGCGAGGCCGTCGGTGCCGCTTTTGGCGACAATACCGGCTACGATGGTTGCAAATGCAGCGGTCGGCCCGGCGATTTGTACTGCACTACCCCCGAGTGCAGAGATAACGAATCCGGCTACGATTGCGGTGAAGATTCCGGCTTCCGGCCCCACACCGGAAGCAAGTGCAAGTGCGATAGAAAGCGGAAGCGCAATAATAGCCACAATAATGCCAGCTGTTACATCCTTGATGAACTGTGAACGGTCATAGCCTTTCAGGGTTGTAAGCAGCATTGGTTTGAAAGTTCCCATGTTTACTTGTTCCTCCTTTAGATAAACTTTTGTAGTTCCCGAAGTGAATATATCCTTCTGGTTCATAACTCCCAATATAAGTATATCAAAGGGAAAATATGTGGTAAAGAAAAAAAGTGCCCGAAGTGGCAAACTTCAGGCACTAAATCAAATACATAAAGGATTAGTTCTTAGAAGACTGGTAGTCCAGTGCGGCTTCTACAAAACCTTTAAACAACGGATGCGGTTTGTTTGGACGAGACTTTAGTTCCGGATGAGCCTGAGTCCCGATGAACCATGGGTGGTCTGGAATCTCGATCATTTCCACGATCCTTCCGTCCGGAGATAAGCCGGAGAGCTTCATGCCGTTCTTTTCCAGCACATCACGGTAGTCATTGTTGACTTCGTAACGGTGGCGGTGCCGTTCGGAAATCTCTTTCTTGCCGTAGAGCGAGTAGGCCTTGCTTGTCTCATCAAGAACACAAGGGTAAGATCCCAGTCTTAAGGTTCCTCCAATATTTTCCACGCCAATCTGATCCGGCATAATATGGATGACAGGATGCGTGGTGTCAGGTTTCAGTTCCACACTGTGTGCATCGTGATATCCGACCACATTTCTTGCAAATTCCACAATGGAAAGCTGCATGCCAAGACAGAGACCGAGAAATGGAACTTTGTGTGTGCGGGCGTATTTGATTGCTTCGATCTTTCCGTCTATACCGCGGTCTCCGAAACCTCCCGGCACGAGGATACCGCTTACATCGGATAGGATCGTATCCACATTCTCCGGAGTTACCGTTTCTGAATCCACCCATTTAATATTTACGGTAGTATGACTGTAAATACCGCCGTGCTTTAAGGCTTCTACTACACTGATATAGGCATCGTGGAGCTGGATGTATTTTCCGACCAGTGCTACAGTCACTTCCTGAGTAGGATGCTTCAGACAGTCTACCATCTCTCTCCAGTCCTTGAGGTCCGGCTCCGGACATGGAAGATGAAGGGATTCGCACACAACTGATGCGAGGTGTTCCTCCTCCATGGCAAGCGGTGCTTCGTAAAGATACTCTACGTCCAGATTCTGGAGAACATGGCTTGCAGGTACATTACAGAACAGGGCGATTTTGTCCTTGATGCCGTCGTCCAGCGGATGTTCGGAACGGCAGACGAGAATATCCGGCTGAATGCCCATTCCCTGGAGCTCTTTTACACTTGCCTGAGTCGGTTTGGTTTTCATTTCCTGAGAAGCGCGAAGATACGGAATCAGGGTTACATGGATCAGGATGACATTTTCATGCCCCATATCATGCTGGAACTGACGAAGCGATTCCAGGAAAGGCTGACTTTCGATATCGCCTACGGTTCCGCCTACTTCAATGATTGCAATCTCTGTGTCGGTAGCGGTTGGGTTTCTGTAAAAACGGCTTTTGATTTCGTTTGTGATATGGGGAATGACCTGGACGGTTCCTCCTCCGAAGTCTCCCCGGCGTTCCTTCTGCAGAACAGACCAGTAAATTTTACCGGTTGTAACATTGGAATTTCTGGTAAGACTTTCATCAATAAAACGTTCATAATGTCCGAGATCGAGATCGGTTTCCGCACCGTCATCGGTTACGAATACTTCTCCGTGCTGTACCGGATTCATGGTTCCCGGGTCAATGTTGATATATGGATCGAATTTCTGCATGGTGACCGTGTAGCCGCGTGCTTTTAAAAGACGACCGAGGGATGCTGCTGTGATTCCTTTGCCGAGACCGGATACAACACCTCCGGTGACAAATACATATTTTACTGCCATAATAACCTCCTTATACTATACTGCTCATACCATTACTATATTTTTTCTCTAAAAAAAGCGAAAAAAACCATAAGATATCAATCTTTGGCTTCCTCGTCAAACCCGGTTCGAAATGAAACCGGTAAATAATATAATTGTGAAATAAAATACTTTAAAAGTATACACCCAATCCACAGGAAAATACAATCTTTTTTTGCAGACTGGGTGTAAAAAAATCACAAAGTTTGAATGGTGAATTTGTGCTTATTGGTAAATTGGTTTTTTCTCATATTTCGGCTCAGAAGTTGTCTGAATAGAAAGCTTCTGAAACAGGCGGACATCCACATTTGCCAGCATGACAGAGGTGTGCGCCTGACAGCCTTTCAGCTTCGGAATCTGATTCAGGGCAAGTTCTGCAACAGGGTCAGTAGAAGCGCTGATGGAAAGTGCGATCAGGACTTCGTCGATGTGAAGACGCGGATTGCGGCTTCCAAGATATTCTGTCTTGACTTTCTGAATCGGCTCGATTGCTGCCGGAGAGATCACATGTACACTGTGATCAATGCCTGCAAGCTCTTTTAATGCATTCAGAATCAGGGCGGCTGAAGCACCGAGAAGTTTGGAAGTCTTACCGGTTACGATTTTCCCGTCCGGAAGCTCCAGTGCTGCGGCAGGTCCGTCGGTCTCGGCGGCTAGATCCAGTGCGGCATCTACTACCTTGCGGTCGTGTACGGTAACGCCAGCCTGATTCATAAGAAGTTCAATTTTATAGGCTTCTTCACGTGGACAGCTTCCGGCAAGAAAGCGGTCCATAGTATGATAATAACGGCGGATGATCTCCTGCTTGGATGCCTCGCGGCAGACTTCATCGTCGCAGATACAGTTCCCGGCCATATTGACACCCATATCAGTTGGAGATTTGTAAGGACTACTTCCGTAGATGCGCTCAAATATTGCACAAAGTACCGGAAAAATCTCTACGTCACGATTGTAGTTGACTGTGGTTTCTCCATATGCTTCCAGATGGAACGGATCAATCATGTTGACATCGTTCAGATCGGCCGTCGCAGCCTCATAGGCAAGATTGACTGGATGTTTGAGCGGTATGTTCCAGATCGGAAATGTCTCAAATTTCGCATATCCAGCGTGGATTCCGCGTTTGTGTTCGTGATAGAGCTGGGAGAGGCATGTCGCCATCTTGCCGCTTCCCGGTCCTGGTGCTGTGATAACAACCAAGGGGCGAGTGGTTTCAATATAATCATTCTTACCGTATCCTTCGTCACTGACGATCAGTGGTATATTGGAAGGATACCCTTCTATCATATAATGAATATAAACTTTAATTCCCATCTTTTCCAGACGTCCTTTGAACAGATGTGCACTGTTCTGACCGGAATATTGCGTGATTACAACACTTCCTACATAGAGGCCGTTTTCTTCAAAGGAGTCCTTCAGACGCAGAACGTCTGTGTCATACGTGATCCCCAGATCACCGCGTACTTTGTTTGCTTCTATGTCGGCAGCGCTTATGACGATGACGATCTCGGCAGTATCTGAAAGTTCTTTAAGAAGGCGGAGCTTGCTGTCCGGCATAAAACCGGGAAGAACTCTGGCTGCATGGTAGTCATCAAAAAGCTTTCCACCGAATTCGAGGTAAAGCTTGTTGTCAAATTTATTGATACGTTCACGAATATGTGAAGACTGCATGCTAAGATATTTTTCATTGTCAAATCCGATTTTCATTGGTTACCATCCCTCTCTGCGTGTATTTTTGACATTCCACTTAACAGTATACTATAGTATATGTCATTTTTACAATCTTTTCATAATCTTTTTATTGATTTATGTTTTTGAGCTACTTATAATAGAAGAGATGAAAACTAGGAGGATACTTATGAATAATCAAAATAACAGGAATAATCCTAACAATAGAAACGGAAACCCTAATAATAAGAACAATCGTCAGGGAATGAATATGCTGATTTTCATACTTCTTCTTGTTGCAGTTCTTATGTTTTCCTTTTTCCAGATGCGTGATGACGATAATGCGCAGGAAATCTCTTATGACCGTTTTATGGAGATGGTTGAGGACGGAGAAGTGAAGGAAGTTGTGATTGAATCAGACCGGATCGTGATCAAACCGAAGAGCGAGAGTGAGATCGCAGCGGAGAAGGATAAGGCAACTGATGAGAGCGGAGTGGTTGAGGGTGCTGTAAAAGAGAATCAGGAGGAAGATAAAAAGAGTATCTTTGCTTCTGAAAAAGAGTATTATACTGGAGTTGTAGATGATCCGAACCTTACACAGAAACTGCTGGATGCCGGCGTGAAGCTCAGCCACGAGATACCGGATTCTACACCATACATTGTTATGAACCTCCTTGCAACAGTGCTTCCGTTCGTATTTCTGATCGGGATGGCCATCTATCTGATGAGAGGAATGTCGAAAGGCGGCGGAGTGATGGGAATCGGTAAGAGCAATGCCAAGATGTATGTGGAAAAGTCTACCGGTGTTACATTTAAGGATGTTGCCGGACAGGATGAGGCAAAGGAATCTCTGCAGGAAGTAGTAGATTTCCTTCATAAGCCGGGGAAATATACCGGTATCGGTGCGAAACTTCCGAAAGGTGCACTGCTTGTGGGACCTCCGGGAACAGGTAAGACTCTTCTTGCGAAAGCGGTTGCTGGTGAGGCGAATGTGCCGTTCTTTTCTTTGTCCGGTTCTGCGTTTGTTGAGATGTATGTCGGTGTAGGTGCTTCCAGAGTGCGAGACCTTTTCAAACAGGCTCAGCAGATGGCTCCGTGTATCATCTTCATCGATGAGATCGATGCAATCGGTAAGAGCAGGGACAGCCAGCTCGGCGGAAACGATGAGCGTGAGCAGACGTTGAATCAGCTTCTTGCGGAAATGGATGGATTCGATACAAATAAAGGGTTGTTGCTTCTTGCAGCTACGAACCGTCCGGAGATCTTGGATCCGGCGTTGCTTCGTCCGGGACGTTTTGATCGTCGGATCATCGTTGACAAGCCGGATCTGAAAGGACGAATTGATGTCCTCAAGGTACATTCGAAAGATGTCAAGATGGATGAGACCGTGAATCTGGAAGAAATTGCGCTTGCAACTTCAGGAGCGGTGGGATCAGATCTTGCAAATATGATCAATGAGGCTGCCATCAATGCAGTGAAGAACGGGCGTCAGGTTGTATCACAGGCAGACCTTTTTGAGGCAGTGGAAGTGGTTCTTGTAGGTAAGGAGAAGAAGGACCGGATCATGAGTCAGAAAGAGCGCCGGATCGTGTCTTACCATGAGGTGGGACATGCCCTGGTAAGTGCTCTGCAGAAGGACGCTGAACCGGTGCAGAAGATTACAATCGTTCCAAGAACGATGGGAGCGCTCGGGTATGTAATGCATACACCGGAAGAAGAGAAGTTCCTGAATACCAAGGCAGAACTGGAAGCGATGCTGGTGGGAATGCTCGCGGGCCGTGCCGCGGAAGAAATCGTGTTCGATACGGTAACGACTGGAGCGTCCAACGATATTGAGCAGGCAACCAGAATTGCACGTGCTATGGTTACACAGTATGGTATGTCAGAGAAATTCGGCTTGATCGGTCTGGAATCAGTTCAGAATCGTTATCTGGACGGACGTCCGGTCATGAACTGCGGAGAAGCAACAGCTTCTGAGATTGATCAGGAAGTCATGAAAATGCTGAAAGGGGCTTATGCAGAAGCCAAACGTTTGTTATCCGAGCATCGTGATACAATGGATCAGATTGCTGAATTCCTGATTCGTGAAGAGACGATTACCGGAAAAGAATTCATGAAGATCTTCAGAAAATGCGAAGGAATTCCGGAGCCTGAAGAAGATGAGACGAAAAAAGCAGGAGAACTTCCTGCAAAAGAGAAGGAACAGAGACTTCTGGATCAAGAAAACAATTCAGAAAATGAAACTGAAAAAGATGAGGATGGATTCATTCTTCCTAAGAACAGATAAATAGAAGTATATTTTGCGGCGGTCAGCTTGATTTTAGCGGACCGCCGTTTTGTCACTTGTATTATTCCCTACGGACAAGTATAATAGGACTATGGAAAATCAGACATTTATTATTGAAGAAGAATTAAAGAAACTGCCCGGACGTCCGGGCGTTTATCTGATGCATGATGAAAAGGATGAGATCATTTATGTAGGAAAGGCGATCAGCCTGAAGAATCGTGTCCGGCAGTATTTTCAGAGTAGCCGTAATAAGGGTGTGAAGATTGAACAGATGGTGACACACATTACTCGTTTCGAGTATATTGTCACAGATTCTGAGTTGGAAGCGTTAGTGCTGGAATGTAATTTGATCAAGGAATACCGCCCGAAATACAATACCATGCTGATGGATGACAAAAGCTATCCTTTTATCAAAGTTACGGTAAATGAGGCATACCCGAGAATTATGATGGCCCGTCAGATGAAGAAAGATAAGGCTAAATATTTTGGCCCTTATACGAGTGTGACTGCAGTGAAGGATACGATTGAACTGGTACGGAAGCTGTATCATTTGAGAAGCTGCAACAGAAGCCTTCCCAAGGATATCGGAAAGGAGCGGCCGTGCCTTTACCACCATATCAAGCAATGCGATGCTCCATGTCAGGGGTATATTTCTCAGGAAGAATACAAAAAGTCGGTAGATGAGGTGCTGAAGTTCCTGAATGGAAACTATGAGAAGATACTGGGAGATCTGGAACAGAAGATGATGGAGGCATCGGATAATCTGGAATTTGAGAAAGCAATCGAATACCGGGAACTGATCGGAAGTGTTAGACAGATTGCCCAAAAACAGAAGATTACAGATACAGGAGGAGAAGATCGGGATATTATTGCGCTTGCGAGAGAGCAGGAGGATGCGGTGATCCAGGTATTTTTTATTCGCAGCGGCAGGCTGATCGGACGTGATCATTTCTATCTCAGAATTGCAAAAGGAGATGGAGTAAGTGAGATCCTATCCAGTTTTATCAAACAGTTTTATGCTGCTACACCTTATATACCGGGAGAGCTGATGCTTCCGGAAGAACCGGAAGACCAGGACATTCTGGAACAATGGTTGGGGCAGAAGAGAGGGCATAAAGTGCATTTGCGGATCCCAAAAAAAGGAGAAAAAGAGAAGCTTGTGGAACTTGCCGCAAAGAATGCGCAGCTGGTTCTTGCAAAGGATAAGGAAAGGCTGAAGAGAGAAGAGGGAAGAACGATCGGGGCGGTCAAGGAGATTGAGAGTATTCTGGGACTTCAAAATATTTTGAGGATGGAGGCTTTTGATATTTCCAATACGAATGGATTTGATTCAGTGGGATCCATGGTAGTATATGAGCGTGGAAAACCGAAACGTAATGATTACAGAAAATTTAAGATCAAAGGAGTTCAGGGAGCAGATGATTATGCCAGTATGAGAGAAGTGTTGACCAGAAGATTCCTTCATGGACTGGATGAACAGAAGAGTGGGAAGGAACTTGGAAGTTTCCAGGTATTTCCGGATCTGATCCTGATGGACGGAGGAAAAGGTCAGGTGAATGTGGCGCTGGAAGTTCTGGATGAACTGCATCTTGCGATTCCGGTCTGCGGCATGGTAAAGGATGACCATCACCGGACCAGGGGATTATATTATAATAATGAGGAACTGCCAATTGATCGAAATTCAGAGGCTTTTCGGCTGATTACCAGAATCCAGGATGAAGCACACCGTTTTGCAATTGAATTCCACAGAAAGCTGCGTGGACAAGGCCAGGTTCATTCGATTCTGGATGATATCCCCGGTATCGGACCGGCAAGGAGAAAAGCGCTTATGAAGAATTTTGTGGGATTGGATGAAATAAAAAAAGCTGAAATAGAAGATTTGAAAAAAATTCCATCTATGGATGAAAAATCGGCACGAAGCGTGTATAATTTCTTTAGGAGTGACACAAAAGATCAGGATGAATCCCTGGAAAAAAGATAAAGGAAAAGGAGAACGGACAATGGGAGTTGAGTTACAGAGAATCGTGGAAAAAATGAAGTTGAAGAATCTGACACCGGAAGTGGATCTGACAAAACGTGAAGTAAAGATTCCGGATATCAACAGACCGGCACTTCAGCTGGCAGGTTTTTTTGATCATTTTGAGTCTCAGAGAGTGCAGATAATCGGATATGTGGAGTATACGTATCTGGAGACACTGTCAGAGGAGCAGAGAGAAAAGATCTATGTTACGTTGATGTCTTATGGCGTTCCTTGCTTCATTTTCTGTCGGGAATTGATGCCGGACAAAGTATTTCTTGAGAAAGCAGTGGAAACAGGGACTCCGGTGTTTATTACGGACAAGCCGACTTCGGCATTTACAGCGGAGATCATTCGCTGGTTGAACGTAGAACTTGCACCTTGCATTTCTATACACGGCGTTCTGGTTGAGGTGTATGGTGTCGGTGTCCTGATTATGGGTGAAAGCGGAATTGGAAAGAGTGAGGCTGCGCTGGAACTGATCAAGAGAGGACATCGTCTTGTAACGGACGATGTGGTTGAAATCCATAAAGTCAGTGATGATACTCTGGTCGGAATGGCACCGAATATTACAAGACATTTTATTGAGCTGAGGGGAATCGGAATCATTGATGTGAAAACTTTGTTCGGTGTACAGAGTGTGAAAGAAACACAGAATATCGATCTGGCGATTACGTTGGAAGACTGGAATAAGGATAAAGAGTACGACCGTCTTGGACTTACAGAAGAATATACGGAATTCCTGGGCAACCGCATTGTTTGCCATAGTATTCCGATTCGTCCGGGAAGAAATCTGGCAATTATCGTCGAGTCGGCAGCTGTCAACCATAGGCAGAAACAGATGGGGTATAACGCTGCTCAAGAATTATACCGGCGTGTTCAGGAAAATCTGCAAAAAAGTAATTAGATAAAAGAAGGAGAAAAGAAAATGAATTATTGTTTTGGAGTTGACATTGGAGGAACGACAATCAAAATGGGATTGTTCCAGTTTGATGGAAAGATGGTTGATAAATGGGAAATCAAGACCAGAACGGAGAACGCAGGGGAAGCAATTCTTCCGGATGTTACAAAAGCAATTAATAAGAAAATGATGGAGTTTGGACTTGAGAAACAGCAGATTCTCGGAATCGGGCTTGGAATTCCGGCACCGGTCACAGAAGACGGGATTGTGTCGAATACCGCAAATCTCGGATGGGGATACAAGGAAGTGAAGCGTGAGTTGGAGGAACTGACCGGAATCCATGTTGCTACGGGAAATGATGCCAATGTAGCTGCGTTGGGAGAAATGTGGCTCGGTGGAGGCCAGGGACATCGCAACATGGTCATGGTTACGCTCGGAACCGGCGTAGGTGGAGGAGTCATTATCAACGGTGAGTGTGTGATAGGAAAGCATGGAGCAGGCGGTGAAATAGGACACATTTGTGTGAATTATGAAGAGACGGAACCCTGCGGATGTGGTAACAGAGGATGTCTGGAACAATACGCATCAGCGACGGGGATTGTTAGACTTGCCCGGAAACGTCTTGCGCAAGACGAGGAGCCGAGTTTGCTGCGTGATGTTACGGAACTCAGTGCAAAAGAAGTGTTTGATGCTGTAAAAAAAGATGACAAGGCAGCAATTGAAGTCGCAAAAGAGTTTGGAAAATATCTGGGATATGCACTTGCCAATCTTGCGGCAGCATGTGATCCTGCAGTTATTGTAATTGGGGGAGGAGTATCAAGAGCCGGAGAAATCCTTTTTGACTATATCGAGGGGCCATTTAAGGAAAGAGCATTCTTCGCAAACAGGGAAACACAGTTTGCTCTTGCACAGCTCGGAAATGATGCAGGAATCTGTGGGGCGGCTAAGATGATCCTTAAATAAGTACATATGGAAAGCAGAAGAAACAAGTTTGATAGTTAAAAAGGGACGTAACACGCAATGATAATTCGTGTTACGTCCCTTTTGATATTTTGGATTATTCTATTGATCTGATGTGCCTGGGTCTGTTGGAGTGGTTGGATCCGTCGGAGTAGTAGGCTCTGTCGGAGTGGTAGGCTCTGTCGGAGTGGTAGGCTCTGTTGGGGTGGTCGTTCCACCGCCATTGCCGCTGCTATTTCCTCCATTTCCACTTCCATTTCCGCCGTTTCCGCTGTTTCCGCCGTTTCCGCTTCCTCCTCCATCATCCGGATTCTCAGAATCATCCGGTTCTTCGGGCTCTTCGGGTTCTACCGGCTCGTGTCCCGGACAAGTTTCCGTCGGATAAGTGCCCGGAGCAAACCATTCTGTCATGGAAGGACATTCATCAGATAAAGCAAGTAGTCCGGTCTCAGTACAGATGGTTCTTCTTACCAGAGAAGATGGCATTGTGAAATCTTTATAGGCCAGACCAAGGGCGCTGTTAATTCTATCCATAATATTGGACCAGATTCGCTCGTGGTAGTACCAGCTTGTGTCACTGAGTGATTGGTTGTTATCATATCCCATCCAGATGGAACAGGTATAATAAGGTGTATATCCGGCAAACCATAGATCCTTATTATCAGAAGTTGTACCGGATTTTCCGGCTGCCGGCATATTTTCAAGCTGGGCATACGGTGCTGCAGTACCCTTTGTTACAACATCTTCCATCGCGAGTGTCAGGAGGGCAGCAGTCGTATCTTTGATGATGGTTTTCGATTCGTTTTTGGTATTATCAATCAGCACATTACCGTCATGATCCAGTACTTTTGTGTAAAGAATCGGCTTATTATAGACGCCGCCGTTGGCGATTGCGGCATAAGCGGCGGTCAGTTCATAATTGTATACACCGTGTGATACACCACCAAGCGCAAGGGATTCTACCATATCCTTATCTTTCGAAAGAGTGGTGATACCGAATTTCTCTACATATTCATAGCCAAGTGAAACGGAAATTTCGTTGATCACTTTTACGGCGATAACGTTCATAGACTGTTCAATTGCTTTCCGAAGCGTTACCGCACCGCGGTAGGAATCGCCCCACCAGTTGTGAACCTGCTTGTCTGGATTGGATTGATAGTAATATGGCTCGTCCACTTCGACATCTGCAAGAGTCTTACCTGCACTGTCGAGGGCCGGTGCGTAAACAGCAAGAATCTTAAAGCAGGAACCGGCCTGACGAGTCGTGCCGTAAGCACGGTTCAGTCCACGGTTTGTGGTTTTCTCGCCACGCCCTCCGACCATTGCTTTAATATGACCGTTGCTTTGATCAATGATACAGACAGAAGCCTGTGGCTGCGGAGCGAGATTCACGTATTCATCATAGGTATCTCCCTCCTGGGCGATGCTTGCCTTAAAAGCTTCGATGTGTTGGTAAGCTTCCTCTTTTGAACTATATAAATACTTGGAATCCACACCATTATATTGCTTTACATTTCCTACGGAATAGTTTTCCTGTGTCTGCGCTTCATCTGCCCTGGTGACGGTCAATGCGTAGTCTAGATCCCAGGTCGTTTTCGATGGGAAATTGCCATCGTTGTTGAGCTCATCGTCACAGATTCCCTGAATCGTCAGATTCTGAGTTGTGTAAATGCTGAGACCGCCGCTGTAAATCGCGTTGTAAGCCTGAGTCTCTGTATAGCCGAGACCATCGGCGGAGGTCAAATCATCCATCAGCTGGTCGATCAGTGCATCAACAAAATAAGAAGTAACACGCGTTTCTTCCAAAACCTGGGTGTTCACCGTTTGAATTCGGGAGTAAACATCATCGGCCAGTGCCTCATCGTGTTCAGCTTGATCAATATACCCTTGTTCCAACATATCGTCCAGCACTTTCTTCCGACGTTCTGCATTTTTCTCTGGGTTCGTGATTGGGTTATAACCACCCGGACTCTTGGTAATTGCCGCAATCGTTGCGCATTCGGAAAGCGTTAGATCGGATACATCCTTGCCAAAATAACGTTTGGCTGCAGCTTGTACTCCCAATGTGTTCTGACCAAGGTTAATGGTATTGAGATAACTTTCAAGAATCTCTTCCTTACTCAGCTGCTTTTCAAGCTGCAGGGCAAGATACTGTTCCTGCAATTTACGTTCAACCTTTTCCAACTGACTTTCATTAATGAAGTCTGGAAATACATTGTTCTTAATAAGCTGCTGGGTAATTGTACTGGCTCCTTCCGAAAAATGTCCTCTTGTAAGTCCTACTACAGCAGCTCGAAGAATTCCCTGGGGGTCAATCCCGTTGTGCTGATAAAACCGGGAGTCTTCGACAGCAACAAATGCATGCTGAAGATCTTCCGGAATTTCATCGATTGTCACATAAACGCGGTTGGAACCGGCCTGCTTGAAATCTTCGATGATCGTTGCATTGTCATCCGCATAGGCAACAGAAGTATATCCCTCTGGTTTGATGCTGGAAGGAGTAATCTCCGGTGCATTATCAATGATTCGTTTTACCAGAAGCCCGGCACCTGCTGCGCCTGCGATACATACAACGGCAATACAGAGTAAAAAACCTTTAAATAGGCGCACACCTATTTTTTTCTTTCGCATATTTGCTTTGGAAGTAATATTTTTTTGCTTTTTAGAAGCGCTTCTTTTTCCATAATTCATGAACATTGCCTCCTTCATATTGATTTATTATAGCAAATATACCAATCTAAATAAAGCGAAAAATAAAAACTTCCTTATTACCTATGAGAAAATTAAGAAAAACTTCCGAATTCTTGTCGAATCGTGTTGATTTGTAATATTTTTGTAATTGTCTTGCATCTGGTAATCAGGATTTGTATACTTGTCATAGGAATTATAATTTGCAGATGAAGGGAAAGAATAAGGATGCTTAAGAAATATAGGACAGTGTTTGAAGGAAGCGAAGGCGAAATTACGGAAAAAAAGTCCAGATTTATTGCTACGGTTTTGCCGGTGCACAGTGAGGAAGAGGCGATTGGTTTTATCGAGCAGATGAGAAAGAAATACTGGAATGCAACGCATAACTGTTTTGCTTATGTGATCGGAGAACATTTCGAGATCCAACGGTGCAGTGATGATGGAGAACCTGGCGGAACAGCAGGGAAACCGATGCTGGATGTCCTGATGGGAGAAGAGCTTCATGATACGGCAGTCGTGGTGACACGGTATTTCGGTGGGACCCTTTTGGGAACCGGAGGTTTGGTGAGGGCTTATCAGGCCGCAACGAAAGCCGGTCTGTTGGCGAGCACTGTGATTACAAAATACCTTGGGAAAGAATATGTGATCGGGACAGATTATACGGGACTTGGAAAGATCCAGTACATTCTGGCACAACGTAAACTTTTTGTGCGAGATACGGAATATACGGACAGTGTTAAGATTCATGTTCTGATTCCGGAGGTGGAGGAACGGGAAGTGTTGGCTGAGATTACGGAAGGAACAAACGGACAGGCGAAGCTGGAATCCGGTGATATGTGTTATTTCGCGGATATTGACGGGAAGATTGAGATATTTCCGATTGGATAAAAAAGAGATTGAATAACGCTGCTTTGAAGTAAAATGCTGGTCACATAAGTGACCAGCATTCTTTATACTATATTCGATTATGTTTATTGAAATTCAGGTTCAATCAGTCCGTAAGTACCATTCTTTCTCTTATATACAACATTGACTTCATCAGTCTCTGCGTTGCTGAACACGTAGAAGTTGTGTCCGAGAAGTTCCATCTGGATGCAGGCATCTTCCGGGAACATCGGTTTGATTCCGAAGCGCTTTGTGCGGACGATCTGGATTTCTTCCGGATTCGGTTCGGCATTGGTCTCTTCATCGATGAATTCCTGGCGGAAGTCATGTCCACCCTGATGTTTGGCAATGAGTTTCGTTTTATACTTTCGAAGCTGGCGCTCGATAATCTCTTCTACTAAATCGATGGATACGTACATATCACTGCTTACCTGTTCAGAGCGGATAATGTTGCCCTTGACAGGGATTGTGACCTCGATTTTCTGACGTTCCTTTTCGACACTTAAGGTTACGATGATTTCTGTTTCAGGAGTAAAATACCTTTCAAGCTTCCCAAGCTTCTGTTCTACGGCCTGTCTGAGACCTGGTGTGATTTCGATGTTTCTTCCGCTAATGATAAATTTCATACAGCTCAACTCCTTTTGTTTGTATTTCCTATGCAGGGTGCCGGACGCACCTCATAAGAGCATTCCATAGAATAGAATCACTGTTCTATGAATCTATAAATATTATACTCTATTTCACTATGGACATGCAATGAAAAAAGAATAAATTTTGGCTTAATGAATGGAGCGGATTACTTCGACCCGGGATATATCGCCGTTATGCATCTTTGCCACACGGAGCCCAAAATTATCGAAATAGGTACATGCACCGATTCCAATCTCGGTCTGTTCTTCCTCAAATCGCTTATGGAGTACATCCCGAAGTGTCTGATTGTCCTCACATGGAATATGTACATGGATGATGGAGTTTACATGTTTTGCCTTTGAGGTAGCCCGGAAGATCACTCGCTCGGATTCATCGAATTCCACAAACAGGAATTTACGTGTTGCAAAGAGAATCGCGATGGAAATCACGCCGATCAGGGTGGCAACCGGATTAGAGTGTTCTACGATGATTTGTCGTGCAATGGCAAAAAGCAGAACTTCAAATACGGTTGAAGGTGTCTGCTGATAGAGCATTCGTATCATTTCGACACCAATGATCAGGCTCAGACAGTTTTCCAGAAGATCACTGTAGTTCGGATACATGTCAAAATTCGGGATATTTTTCAATGACATCGCGAGCTTTACAGCAACAAGTATAATGCTGACTGTAAGCACGACCGAGATGAAAATCTCCAGAAATGAAGACACTTTCCTTAAAATTGCGGTAGCATACTTTTTCATACATTTCCCCCTTATGAAATAAATTGATTGATAATTTCATTCTATCGAATAAACAAAGAACTGTAAAGGAGAATTTACTGGAAACTAGTCCGGTTCTTACTCTTTTACAGTTCTTTTATTTCTTTTATAAATATTTCATTTTTCGACTGAATATCCAGGGATATACGAAAATCACCCAGAAAATGATAATGCCATACTGAATCATTTCGCCAATCAGAGTGCTCCCAAGAAGGATTTTCAGCACCAGCTTCAAAACGACTGTCAGTGCAAGCCCGACCACATAGCGGAGCAGAAGTACGTTCCGGGAAGGGTTATTTGCCTTCGGGGAGAAGCGGAGCGTTTTATTTTCCAGATACCAGCCTGCGGCAAAGCCGAGTGCGGCGCCGGATGCTTTGAAACAATCGGTCACGTAACGATACTCGATCGTTTGGTTTCTATAAAGGTACGCGGACTGGATGCAGACCAGTGCGGCTGCCAATATAATGATCAGGGTGATGATACCGGTCCATTTCGAATTGGAAGTGAAGCGTTCCAGGTATTTCCGCGTAAACCAGGCAAAGAAGAGTGATATCACCATAGCAGTGATCACGTCCTTCGGCGTATGGCATCCCAGGTACATCCGTGAGAATCCGATCAGAAGAAATGTAAGCACGAAAATACATTTCCAGTACCATTTTTCGGCGTTGATGGCAAGTGTCGCAAAGAGGCTTGTTCCGCTCTGTGTGTGCCCGCTGGGAAAGGAGTACCCTGTGGCAGCCGGGATGGCACTTTCCACAGCTTTAAATTCCGGATCCAGTACCCAAGGACGCGGGATCCGGAACGTAATCTTCAGGCTTTGCACAAGAAGTCCTGCGCATAAATAGTTGAATCCGATCTGAACGGCCAGCTTCTTGTCGATGCACCAGTACAGTGCACAGATGACAGCGATGATGACCAGCTCCTGCGCGAGAAACGTGATGAGCTGGAAAATCGTGTCAAGAAGCGGGGTACGTATTCCGGAAAGTGTCCATAAAAAACTCATTAGCTGATTCCTCGTTTACGCATTTTAGGATCTAGGATCTTTTTGCGGATACGTAAGGATTTCGGAGTTACTTCCAGCAATTCGTCGGTATCGATGAAATCGAGGGCTTCTTCAAGACTCAGGACCTTAGGTGGTGTAAGTTTCAGTGCTTCGTCGGCGCTGGAAGAACGAGTATTTGTCAGATGCTTGGTCTTGCAGACGTTCAGCTCGATATCGTCAGTTTTGGCATTCTGACCGACAACCATACCGGCGTATACCTTTTCGCCCGGTCCGATAAACAGGGTACCGCGATCCTGTGCATTGAAAAGACCATATGCAACGGCTTCTCCTGTTTCAAATGCAATCAGAGAACCCTGATTTCTGTACTGGATGTCACCTTTATATGGGGCATAGCCGTCGAAGGCAGTATTCATGATTCCGTTTCCTTTGGTGTCGGTCAGAAAATCGCCGCGGTATCCGATGAGGCCGCGGGCAGGAATGGAGAATTCCATTCGGGTGTAACCGCCGTTGGACATACCCATATTGCGGAGTTCCCCCTTTCTCTGACTAAGCTTGTCGATAACGACTCCAGTGAACTCGTCCGGAACATCAATGTAAGCAAGCTCCATCGGTTCCAGCTTCTTGCCGTTTTCATCGGTCTTATATAATACTTCTGCCTTGCTGACTGCGAATTCATAGCCTTCACGGCGCATATTTTCGATGAGAACGGAAAGGTGAAGTTCACCTCTTCCGGAAACTTTGAAGCTGTCGGTATTCTCGGTCTCTTCCACACGCAGACTGACATCGGTATTCAGTTCCCGGAATAAACGTTCGCGAATGTGGCGGGAAGTCACAAATTTTCCTTCCTGACCGGCAAATGGACTGTCGTTTACGATGAACTGCATGGCGATGGTAGGTTCGGAGATTTTCTGGAATTCGATTGGCCTTGGCTGGTCGACAGAACAGATCGTATCACCGATGGAAATGTCTGCAATACCGGAAATTGCCACGATTGAGCCGATAGTCGCTTTTTTAACTTCTACTTTATTCAGTCCGTCAAACTCGTAGAGTTTGCTGATCTTCACTTTCTTCTGCTTGTCTGGGTCGTGATGGTTGACAACGATCACGTCCTGATTCACGGCGATGGTACCGTTGTCTACTTTGCCGACACCGATTCTTCCGACGTACTCGTTGTAATCGATGGTACTGATCAGTACCTGTGTGCCGGCATCCGGATCGCCCTCCGGTGCAGGAATATAATCCAGGATCGTCTCAAAAAGAGGAGTCATATCCTTCGGTTCATCATCCTCATTGTAGGTGGCATATCCGTCTCTTGCGGATGCATAGATGAACGGACAGTCAAGCTGATCATCGGAAGCACCCAGATCAATCAGCAGTTCCAGTACTTCATCGATGACGCCATCCGGCCGTGCTTCGGGACGGTCAATCTTATTGATACAGACGATGACCGGAAGCTTCAGTGCCAGTGCTTTTTTCAGAACGAACTTGGTCTGAGGCATTGCTCCTTCAAATGCGTCAACAACAAGAATGACACCGTTGACCATTTTGAGAACTCGTTCCACTTCACCGCCGAAATCGGCATGGCCGGGTGTATCAATGATATTGATCTTTGTATTTTTATAGAAAACGGCTGTGTTTTTGGAAAGAATTGTGATGCCGCGCTCACGTTCGATATCGTTGGAGTCCATGACACGTTCGGCTACTTCCTGATTTGCACGGAATACACCGCTCTGTTTCAAAAGTTCATCCACCAGTGTTGTTTTACCGTGGTCAACATGGGCGATGATTGCAATATTTCTAATGTCTTCACGCTTTGTATTCATGTTCTTTTACCCTTCTTCTTACCTATATAATGTTGTAACTTGTTTAGTTTATCACATTTCTGAAATTTTACAAGTACTATCAAAAATTTTCAATTTTTAGTTCTAAAACAAATGGGTGATTCATAGATATATAAATGTGTCCGGTGAAATGTGTGCGGTAAAATGCCAGCTATACCGGGAAAAAATGCTGCGGAAGTACGCCAACGAAAAGGAAGGAGATTTACGACGCTATGTCAGATAAGATTATTGAAAACAACCAGGTAACAATTATGGGGCAGGTTGCATCCGAATTTGAGTTCAGTCACGAGGTGTTTGGTGAAGGATTCTACATCGTGGAGGTATTGGTGAAAAGGCTCAGCAATTCCTGCGACCGTATTCCTCTGATGGTCTCAGAACGGCTGATCGATGTGACGCAGGACTATACAGGAGAATTTATTATGGCATCCGGTCAGTTCCGGTCCTACAACCGGCATGAGGAGCAGAAAAACCGTCTGGTATTATCCGTGTTTGTGCGGGAGATTTCCTTTATGGAAGAAGAGCCTGACGGCTCGAAAACGAACAGTATTCTGTTGGATGGATATATCTGTAAAGAGCCGATTTACAGGAAGACACCGCTGGGAAGAGAAATTGCAGATCTTCTGCTTGCGGTCAATAGACCATACGGAAAATCGGATTATATACCATGTATTTGCTGGGGAAGAAATGCAAGGTATGCATCCGGATTTGAAGTGGGAGAGCATGTGCAGGTTCTTGGCAGGATCCAGAGCAGGGAATATGTGAAGAAACTGTCTGAGACGGAGACGGAGAAAAGAGTTGCCTATGAGGTGTCTGTAAGTAAGCTGGAATGTATGGAATAGATGAATGCAGAGATATTTTGCTAAATCCTTTGATTGACAGTGCTTTTAAATAATGATAAACTGTGAATAGTCAAGAAAAGTAAGTCAGGAGGAATATTATGTCTATTTTTACCGGTTCTGGTGTAGCAATCGTAACACCATTTAATGATGATGAGAGTATTAATTACGATAAATTAGATGAACTGCTGGATTTTCACTGTAATCATAGAACAGATAGTATTATTATTTGTGGGACTACAGGAGAGTCTTCTACTTTGTCGGAAGAGGAGCATATGGACTGTATCCGTTTTACGATTGAACGTGTAAAAGGACGTGTTCCGGTCATTGCAGGAACAGGGTCCAACAGTACATATACAACGGTGCAGATGTCGAGAGAAGCGGTTGAAGACGGGGCGGACGGATTACTTCTGGTAACTCCGTATTATAATAAATGTACACAGGCAGGTCTGGTTGCACATTACACTCAGGTGGCAAAGGAGGCGAAAGCGCCGATCATTCTTTACAGTGTTGCAAGCCGTACCGGTGTAAATATCGCACCGGAGACTGCTGCAGAGCTTTACAAAACCGTTGATAACATTGTGGGAATCAAAGAAGCTTCGGGAAATATTTCGCAGATTGCGAAAGTTATGAATCTGACGGACGGTAAGATTGATCTGTATTCAGGAAATGATGACCAGATCGTTCCGATCCTTTCTCTCGGAGGAAAAGGTGTGATTTCTGTACTTGCCAATATTGCGCCGGACTATACACATGATATCTGTGAGAATTTCTTTAAAGGCAATGTGGCAGAAAGTTGCCGGATGCAGCTTGCTGCACTTCCACTGATCGAGAAGCTGTTTTGTGAAGTCAATCCGATTCCGGTAAAAAAGGCATTGAATCTGATGGGGCTGGAAGTGGGACCGCTTCGTATGCCACTCACGGAGATGACAGAAGCAAATACTGCAAAATTAGCTGAACAGATGAAGAAATTTGGAATTTCTGTACTTTAATTGGAAGTCAGTAATGGTAAAAATGGGATTGATAGGACAGGGCTTTGCTGCCGGAAGGTGGCACTGCCCTTTTGTTAAATAAAGATAATTGTGAAAAAAATTACGATGTTTATGAAAGAACCAAAGGAGGAATGGATTGATGGTAAGGGCAATTATGCATGGATGCAACGGAAAAATGGGACAGGTCATTACAGGACTTGTCAGGGATGATGAGCAGATTGAAATCGTAGCAGGAGTGGATGCGTATTTAGGAATTGAAAATACATATCCGACATTTAAGACTCTTGCAGAATGCGATGTGGAGGCGGATGTAGTCATCGATTTTTCCAATGCATCGGCTGTGAACGCACTTCTCGACGAGTGTGTTGCAAGAAAACTTCCGGTTGTACTCTGTACGACAGGGCTTTCCGAGGAACAGCTCGCAAAAGTAGACAAGGCATCGGAGTCAACAGCAGTGCTTCGGTCAGCGAACATGTCGCTGGGAATCAATTTGTTGATGAAATTATTGAAGGAAGCAGCGAAAGTCCTCTCACCGGCAGGGTTTGATATCGAACTGGTGGAAAAGCATCATAATCAGAAGGTGGACGCACCGAGCGGAACCGCGATTGCACTTGCGGATTCGATCAATGAAGCACTGGATGAAAAGTATACCTATAATTATGACAGAAGCAAGGAACGCAAAAAACGTGAAAAGAATGAGATCGGAATCGTGGCTGTGCGTGGCGGAACGATTGTGGGACAGCATGATGTCATCTTTGCGGGGGCGGATGAGGTCATTGAGTTCCAGCATACGGCTTACTCCAAAGCTGTTTTTGGGAAGGGCGCAGTGGAAGCTGCAAAGTTCCTTGCAGGGAAGCCGGCAGGTCATTATGATATGAGTGATGTGATTCAGTTTTAGAAAAAGAATATCAGGGAGAATATGAAAATGAGTGGATTAAAAGAAAAATATCTGGAACGTCTGGCGGAATTATTTCCTACCATTGCAGCTGCCTCAACCGAAATCATCAATCTTCAGGCGATTCTGAATCTTCCAAAGGGGACGGAGCATTTTATAACGGATGTGCATGGTGAATATGAGGCGTTCAATCATGTCCTCAAAAACGGATCGGGTTCTGTAAAGCGGAAGATCGATGATGTGTTTGCAAACACGATGAGTGCGAGAGATAAGCAGACACTGGCAACACTGATCTACTATCCACGGGAGAAGATGGAAAAGATCCGTGAGACAGAACCGAATATGGATGACTGGTATAAGATTACGCTCTACCGTTTGATCGAGATCAGTAAGAGAGCGGCAAGCAAGTATACCCGCTCCAAAGTGAGAAAGGCGCTTCCGAAGGATTTCTCTTATGTAATTGAAGAATTGATTACAGAAAAGCAGGGACTGGCAGATAAGGAATCTTATTATGCGTCCATTATCAGTACCATTATCCGCATCGGAAGAGCAGAGGAGTTTATTGTAGCACTTTGTGAACTGATTCAGAGGCTTGTTGTGGATCATCTTCATATTGTCGGTGATATTTACGACAGAGGTCCGGGACCGCATCTGATTATGGACAAGCTGATGGAACATCATTCGGTAGATATCCAGTGGGGGAATCATGACGTCCTCTGGATGGGAGCGGCAGCTGGGCAGAAATGCTGTATTGCAAATGTAATCCGAATCTGTGCAAGATACGGTAATCTGGATATCCTGGAAGATGGATATGGAATCAATTTACTTCCGCTTGCGACTTTTGCGTGGAAAAAATATGCGAAAGATCCGTGTGAGTGTTTTAAATTGAAAGGAAGCGGTGCCGACGGCGCTCAGGAAATGGAATTGAATATGAAGCTTCATAAAGCGATTTCAATTATTCAGTTCAAGATTGAAGGACAGATGTCTAAAGTATATCCGGAATTTGGATTTGAAAAACGGAATTTCCTGCATAAGATCAATTATGAAAAGGGAACGATTGTAATTGAAGATAAGGAATACACCATGCTGGATGATTATTTCCCGACGATCGATCCGGCTGACCCGTATGCGTTGTCGCCGGAAGAGGAGGAAATCATGGAACGTCTTGTTTCAGCTTTCCAGAACTGTGAGAAACTCCAGCGGCATATGCGATTTCTTCTTAGCAAAGGATCGCTGTACAAGATCTACAATTCAAATCTTCTGTATCATGGATGTGTGCCGCTTACAGAAGACGGAAATCTGAAAGAAGTAACGATTTATGGCAAGACCTATAAAGGAAAAGCGTTGTATGATTTTATGGATTCCTATGTGAGAAAAGGATTTTTTGCAATTGATCCGAAGGAACGTGCAAAAGGGCGGGATCTGATGTGGTATATCTGGCAGGGTGAGAATTCACCTTTGTTTGCAAAAGATAAGATGGCTACATTTGAACGGTATTTTCTGAATGAAGTAGAACTGCACAAGGAACATAAAAATCCGTATTATACATTCCTGGAAAATGAAGAAGTGATGGATCGTGTTCTCATGGAATTCGGTATGGATACAAAGAAATCGAGAATCATCAACGGTCACGTACCTGTGAAGACAAAGAATGGAGAAAATCCGGTGAAATGCGGAGGTAAGGTGATGGTTATCGACGGAGGATTTTCCAAGGCTTACCAGAAAGAGACCGGAATTGCAGGATATACGCTTATCTACAATTCTTATGGACTGATCCTTGCGGCACATGAGCCGTTTGAATCAACCGAGGCAGCTATTGAGAAGGAGCGTGATATTCATTCGGACAGTGTGATCATCAATCGTGTTGTTTCCAGAAAGACGGTCGGAGATACGGATGTGGGAAATAGTATCCGTGAGCGGATTGCCGATCTGGAGGAACTGCTTAAGGCATACCGCAGCGGTAAGATCATCGAAAAAATTTAAAATTATTTTTCATACATATTTTTTTCGCTTCTGTAAATAGTAGTAGTAACCTGAATTTTACATTTACAGAAAGGAAGAATTGAATATGAAGCTTTTTAAGAAAATACTACTGATTGGAATCTGCATATTTGCTATGGGATCTGTCACGGCCTGTGGAAACAACAATGCGACCGATGGAACCAACAATGAATTTGGCGATACGAATGGAAATGGAACCACAAACGGCAGTACTGACGGAACTGGAACGGGAAACGGGACGAATGTGAACGACGCGACCAGTGGAAACGCAGATAATCGTGACGGAAATAATCTTGTGAACGATGCGGCGGATGCGGTGGACGATGTGACAGACGGCGTAGCGAATGGTGTAAATGATGTGTTGGGAAACGATGGAAATAACAATACAACGAATAACACAACGAACAACACCAATAATACCAGCCGCAGCCAGTCGGACAATTCAGGAAAATAATAAGAGATGTCAGGAGAAAAGATTGTGCGAAAGTGCAGTCTTTTTTCCGTTTGGGAGTGGGAAAATTTTGAAAAAGCAGGATAAATAACAGATGGATGCTTGCAAGTTCAGAAGGGAAATGGTATATTCGCATAAGAACAATGTGCGGGTACAGCGTACAAGTGTACATATGACAGATGGGAAAGGAGCATAGAAACGATGAAGTTTCGGCCATGCATTGATATACATAACGGAGAAGTGAAACAGATCGTGGGAGGTAGTCTGAGGGACGAAGGAGATCAGGCGAAAACGAATTTTGTCTCACATTATGAGGCGGATCATTATGCAAGAATGTACCGGCGAGACGGATTAGAGGGAGGACATATTATTCTTCTGAATCCGCCGTCGTCGGAATATTATGAGAGGACCCGACAGCAGGCGATGAAAGCACTCGAGGCATATCCGGGCGGCCTTCAGATAGGAGGAGGCATCACTGCCGAGAATGCCCGGGAATATCTGGAGGCCGGTGCGAGCCATGTAATCGTAACGTCCTATGTGTTCCGTGATGGAGAAATCCGAAGGGATAATCTGAAAAAACTTGTGGATACAGTCGGAAAAGAGCAGGTGGTTCTGGATTTGAGCTGCCGGAAGAAAGAGGACGGATATTATATTGTGACGAACCGCTGGCAGAATTTTACAAATGTGAAGTTGTCCTGGGAAGTGTTGGATGAGCTTTCAGATTCTTGTGCAGAATTTCTTGTTCACGGTGTGGATGTGGAAGGAAAGGCTTCCGGTGTGGCGAAAGAGCTGGTCCGTCTTCTGGCAGAGTGGGACGGATGTCCTGTGACTTATGCGGGAGGAATCGGAAGCAGAGAGGATCTGGAGGAATTCCGATCTCTTAGCGGCGGAAAACTGGATTTCACGATCGGAAGTGCGTTGGATCTATTCGGTGGAAGTATCCCTTATGCGGATATGATAAGGTGTGAACTTTGAGAAAAGAGTTTGTGAACAGTTTATAAATAGATTGAAGTATAAGGAAAATAGTGATAAAATGAAAAACAGAGCTTTTTTTGTCCTTGAATCAGAAGTGAATTTAGCATAAGGAGTTATTAGAATGGGTATATTTGAAAAGATATTTGGTACACACAGTGAAAATGAATTAAAGCATATTTATCCGATTGTAGATCATATCGAAGCACTGGAACCGGAGATGCAGAAGCTGTCCGATGCAGAGCTGAAGGCGAAGACCCGCGAATTCCGGGAGAGACTGGGAAAAGGGGAGACGCTGGATGATATCCTGCCGGAGGCATTTGCCGTTGTACGTGAAGCATCTGTGAGAACATTGGGAATGCGTCATTACCGGGTGCAGCTGATTGGTGGTATTATCCTGCATCAGGGACGAATTGCCGAGATGAGAACCGGTGAAGGTAAGACCCTCGTGTCTACACTTCCGGCATACCTGAATGCGCTGACCGGAGAAGGGGTTCATATTGTCACGGTCAACGATTATCTGGCGAAGCGTGATGCCGAGTGGATGGGAAAAGTACATGAATTCCTGGGACTTACTGTCGGCGTGGTGCTGAATTCCATGGACAATAATGAAAGACGTGCAGCTTATAACTGTGATATTACTTATGTGACGAACAACGAACTGGGCTTTGATTATCTGAGAGATAATATGGTGATCTATAAAGAACAGCTCGTACAGCGTGGCATGAAATTTGCCATTATTGATGAGGTGGACTCGGTTCTGATCGATGAGGCAAGAACACCTCTGATCATTTCCGGTCAAAGCGGAAAGTCAACCCGGTTATACGAGGCGTGTGATACACTTGCCCGTCAGCTTCAGAAAGGTGAAGCGAGCGGTGAATTTTCCAAGATGAATGCCATCCTTGGTGAGGACATTGAAGAGACCGGTGATTTCATTGTGAATGAGAAAGAACGGAACGTCAACCTGACCGAAGAAGGTGTGAAGAAGGTTGAGAAGTTCTTCCATATTGAGAACCTTGCGGATCCGGAAAATCTGGAGATCCAGCACAACATTATTCTGGCACTTCGTGCACATTACATGATGTTCCGGGATCAGGATTATGTGGTAAAAGATAATGAAGTGTTGATCGTAGATGAGTTTACCGGACGTATTATGCCGGGACGCCGTTACTCAGACGGACTTCATCAGGCGATCGAAGCAAAAGAACATGTGAAAGTCAGAAGAGAGAGCAAGACACTGGCTACGATCACATTCCAGAATCTGTTTAATAAATATGAGAAGAAAAGTGGTATGACCGGTACCGCTCTTACAGAGGAAAAGGAATTCCGTGACATCTACGGACTGGATGTCATTGAAATCCCGACCAACCTCCCGGTTCAGAGAATTGATATGGAGGATGTGGTATACAAGACAAAGAGAGAAAAATTCAATGCAGTTATTGATGCGATCTGTGAGGCACATGCCAAAGGCCAGCCGGTTCTGGTGGGTACGATTACCATTGAGACATCCGAACTCCTCAGCAAGATGCTTTCTAAACGAGGTGTAAAGCATAATGTATTGAACGCAAAATTCCATGAAATGGAAGCAGAAATCGTTGCGCAGGCCGGACAACACGGAGCAGTAACGATCGCAACCAATATGGCCGGTCGTGGTACCGATATCAAGTTGGACGATGAAGCAAGAAAGGCGGGCGGGCTTAAGATCATCGGTACAGAGCGTCACGAGTCACGCCGTATTGATAATCAGTTGCGTGGGCGTGCCGGACGTCAGGGAGATCCGGGTGAATCCAGATTCTACATTTCGCTTGAAGATGATCTGATGCGTCTGTTCGGTTCTGAAAAGCTGATGGGCGTCTTCACCACGCTTGGTGTAGAAGAGGGTGAGCAGATTGAACATAAGATGCTTTCCAGTGCGATTGAAAAAGCACAGAAGAAGATTGAAAATAACAACTTCGGTATTCGTAAGAACCTGCTTGAATATGACCAGGTTATGAATGAACAGAGGGAGATCATTTACGAAGAAAGACGCCGCGTTCTGGATGGAGAGAATATGCGCGATTCTATTTTCAATATGATCACCGATTTCGTTGAAAATACAGTAGATGCGAATATTTCCCCGGATCAGGATTATGAGGACTGGGATATCGGCACACTGAACAGAGAACTTCAGGATGTGATCCCGATGATCCAGACAGTTACAGAAGAAGACGTGAAGGGCAAAGAAATGAAGCAGCTTAAGCATCTTCTGAAAGAACGTGCAGCCAAGGCATACGAAGCGAAAGAAGCGGAATTCCCGGAAGCAGAACATCTTCGTGAAGTGGAGAGGGTATTCCTGCTCAGAGTCATTGATGCAAAATGGATGGATCATATTGATGATATGGATCAGCTTCGTCAGGGAATCGGTCTTCAGGCTTATGGACAGAGAGATCCACTGGTTGAATATAAGATGCTTGGATATGATATGTTTGGCGAGATGACAAGAGCGATCACAACAGATACGGTACGTCTGCTCTGCCATGTTAAGGTAGAACAGAAAGTCGAGAGAGAACAGGTTGCGAAAGTGACCGGAACGAATAAGGATGATTCTGTTGCAAAAGGGCCGAAGGTTCGGACAGAGAAGAAGATTTATCCGAATGATCCGTGCCCGTGTGGAAGCGGTAAGAAATATAAACAGTGCTGTGGAAGAAAATAGAAGACGTGGCATGAACATATAGAATAGAGGTGAAATTGTGGTTGAATTAGACGGATTTAAAACCGTATTAAATGCGTATGAGGAACCGCTGAAGGAAATGAGGGATTCACTTTGACCTGCCTGGAAAGAAGCAGAGGGTCGAAGAACTGGAACGAAAGATAGAAGAACCGGGGTTCTGGGATCATGCAGAAGAGTCTCAGAAGGTTATGAAAGAATTGAAATCACTCCAGGAATTTGTCAAAGAAGCAGAAGCGATGTCGGCATCTTATGATGACATTGTCATGCTGATGGAAATGGCAGACGAAGAGGAGGATGCCGAGATGATTCCTGTGATCCGGAAAGATCTGGAAGCGTTTGAAAAAGGATTTGAAGCATTTCGGATCCGGACGCTGCTGTCCGGAGAATATGACCGCTGCAATGCGATCGTGACACTGCATGCGGGAGCCGGCGGAACAGACAGCTGTGACTGGGCAAATATGATGTACAGAATGTATACCCGATATGCTCAGGACAAGGGGTTCAGCATCACGGTATTGGATTATCAGGACGGTGATATTACCGGATTAAAGGGTATTACGTTTGAGGTGAATGGCGAAAATGCTTATGGGTATTTTCAATCGGAGAAAGGGGTACACCGTCTGGTGAGAATTTCTCCTTTCAATTCTGCGGGCAAAAGACAGACTTCTTTTGCATCCTGCGATGTGATACCGGATATTGAAGATGATATAGATATTGAGATCAATGATGATGATTTAAAGATCGATACCTACCGTTCGAGCGGTGCGGGTGGACAGCATATCAATAAGACATCATCGGCTGTGAGAATCACACATCTTCCGACAGGAATCGTGGTTCAGTGTCAGAATGAGAGATCACAGCTTTTCAATAAGGACAAAGCCATGCAGATGTTAAAGGCAAAACTGTATCTGTTGAAAAAGCAGGAGCAGGAAGAGAAAATGTCTGACATCCGGGGAGAAGTAAGAGACATTAATTTCGGAAGTCAGATACGGTCATATATTATGCAGCCGTACACACTTGTGAAAGATCACAGGACCGGAGAAGAAAACGGAAATGTAAATGCAGTCCTTGACGGAGAACTTGATCCGTTTATCAATGCATATCTGAAGCAAAGGAGCAATCATGGATAAGACAAAATACTTTGTGGTGAAGAAAAAAGCAATTCCGGAAGTCCTTCTGAAAGTGGTGGAGACCAAACGACTTCTCGCCACGAATCGGGGAATGACCATTCAGGAGGCCACCGATGAGATCGGAATCAGCAGGAGCTCATTTTATAAGTACAAAGATGATATTTTCCCCTTTCATGAGAATGAAAAGGGCCAGACGGTCACGATGGTCATCCAGCTTGATGATACACCGGGGGCAATGGCGGAACTGCTTCAGAAGGTGGCAGAGTATAAAGCGAATATCCTGACGATTCATCAGAGTATTCCGATCAACGGGGTGGCGACAATTACGCTCAGCGTGGAGGTGCTGGCCGGTACCGGTAATATGTCGGACATGGTGGATGAGCTGGAACAGCACGAAGGCGTGCATTATTTGAAAATTGTTGGCAGGGAGTAGAGTGGATATGAAAATAGCAGTATTAGGTTATGGTACTGTCGGCTCAGGCGTTGTGGAAGTCCTGGAAGTGAACCGGGATCTGATCACCAGGAGAGCAGGCAGAGAGATCGATGTGAAATATGTCCTGGATCTCAGGGATTTCCCGGGACAGAAGATTCAGGAAAAAATCATACATGATTACAATGTAATCCTGAATGATCCGGAAATTGAGATTGTTGTGGAAGTGATGGGAGGAGTGGAACCTGCCAATACATTTGTAAGCAAGGCTCTTCAGGCCCAAAAGAGTGTCGTTACTTCAAACAAAGCTTTAGTGGCAAAGCATGGATCGGAGCTTCTCGCCACAGCGCGTAAGAATCATGTTAATTTCCTTTTTGAGGCAAGTGTAGGAGGCGGTATTCCGATCCTAAGAGCGCTCGGATCCTCACTTACAGCTGATGAGATTGAAGAAATTGCAGGAATCTTAAATGGTACGACTAACTATATGATGACTAAGATGTTCTACGAGGGAGCCGATTATGAAACTGTTCTTAAAGAAGCTCAGGCGAATGGATATGCAGAGGCAGATCCAACCGCTGATGTAGAAGGGTACGATGCATGCCGTAAGATTGCGATCCTGTCTTCCATTATTTCCGGGAAACAGGTTGATTTTGAAGAGATTTACACAGAAGGAATCAGCAAGATTACAGTGGAAGATATGCTGTATGCAAAGGCAATGAAAATGACGATCAAGCTGATTGCGGAATGCAAGAGAGAAGGAGACCGTTTGTCGGCATGTGTGGCACCGGTGATGCTTCCGGCAGAGCATCCGCTTTACAGTGTGAATGATGTGTTTAATGCTGTATTTGTAAAAGGTAATATGCTTGGAGATGCGATGTTCTACGGTAGCGGCGCAGGAAAGCTCCCAACAGCAAGTGCAGTAGTTGCGGATGTGATTGCGGCTGCTTTGAACCAGGATAAGGATGTGATGAACTTCTGGACCGGAGAGAAGCTTGAGCTTGAAGACCGCAGGGATACATCCAGAAGATTTCTTGTAAGAATGGCAGGAAATAAAGAGGAGCTTCAGAATCGAATCCTGGCAGATTTCGGTGATGTAACTTTTGTACAGCCGGAAGGCCTGACAGGTGAGTTTGGATTTGTGACACCGGTTATGACAGAAGGATGCTATGAGAGGAAAGCAGATTCTTATGAAGAAATTCTGCATATGATACGAGTAGGAGAATAAGACAACTTTGGAGAGGTGGGCTAGATATGAAATACGTGATTGTATTAGGTGATGGTATGGCGGGTGAACCGCTGGAAGAACTGCAGCAGAAAACGACGCTGGAAGCTGCGAGAACGCCGAGAATGGACGCGCTTGCGCCGAAGTCCGAGCAGGGGATTGCGAGAATGGTTCCGGTTGGAATGGCACCCGGAAGCGATACGGCGAATCTTGCAGTGGCGGGATATGACCCGAGGAAATATTACACAGGCAGATCGCCGCTGGAAGCACTCAGCATTGGCGTGGACATGGAGCCGGATGATGTGGCGTTCCGCTGTAATCTTGTAACACTTTCCGAGGAGGATACCGAATACGAGAATCGTACCATTCTGGATCACAGCTCCGATGAGATCAGTACGGCCGATGCGGCCATCCTTCTGGAGGCTGTAAAGGAAGGGCTGAAAAAAGAAGGGTTTGAATTCTATGTCGGAACCAGCTATCGTCATCTGCTGATCTGGAAGCAGGGCAGAGTTGTGGAACTCACTCCGCCACATGATGTGTTGACCAGAAAGATCGGCGAGTATCTTCCGAAAGAAGAGATCCTCCGTGAAATGATGAAGAAAAGTTATGACATTCTGGAAAACCATCCGTTGAATGTGGAACGCAGAAAGAGAGGGCTGAACCCGGCCAACTCTGCCTGGTTCTGGGGAGCAGGAACACGTCCGGCACTGACTTCTTTTGAAGGAAAGACCGGTAAAAAAGGCGTGATGATCTCTGCGGTGGATCTGTTGAAAGGAATTGCCGTGGGTGCCGGTATGGACCGTGTCATCGTAGAAGGTGCGAACGGCGGTCTGAACACGAATTATGTGGGTAAAGCGCAGGCAGCGGTGAAGGCACTTACAGAAGATGGATATGATTTCGCTTATGTTCATGTGGAAGCCCCGGATGAAATGGGACACCAGGGCAGCATGGAGAAAAAGATCCAGTCCATTGAAAATCTGGATCAGAACGTCATTGATGTAATCGTAAGAGGGCTTGAAAAAGCCGGAGAAGATTTCCGTCTGTTGATTCTCCCGGATCATCCGACACCGATCCGAGTTCGGACACACACAGGAGATCCGGTTCCGTATTTGCTATATGACAGCACGAAAGAAGTAAACGGATTGGATACATATAATGAGAAGAATGCCAGGGTAAGTGGAATCGTATGGGAAGAAGGTTTCCGGCTGATCGATCACTTGCTGGGAGAGTAGGAGGAAATTATGCTGGTAGTAAAGAAATTTGGTGGCAGCTCAGTCGCTGATAAAGAGCGTATTTTTAATGTTGCCAGACGCTGCGCAGAAGAGTATCAGATGGGTAATGATGTCATTGTGGTACTTTCTGCAATGGGAGATACGACGGATGAACTTTTGGAGAAGGCAGCCGAGATCAACCCGTACCCGTCAAAACGAGAGCTGGATATGCTTCTCACTACAGGGGAGCAGGTATCGGTATCATTGATGGCAATGGCGCTGCAGTTCCTGCAGGTTCCGGCTATTTCACTGAATGCATTTCAGGTGCAGATGCATACCACTTCAAGAAACGGTAATGCAAGATTTAAACGAATCGACACGGATCGCATCCGCCACGAACTGGAGAACCGGAAGGTCGTGATCGTGACCGGATTCCAGGGTGTGAATAAATACGATGACTATACCACGCTCGGAAGAGGAGGATCCGACACAACGGCCGTTGCCCTGGCGGCAGCGATGCATGCGGATAAATGTGAGATTTATACAGATGTTGACGGTGTCTATACAGCGGATCCGAGAGTGGTTCCAAATGCCAGAAAGATTGAAGAGATTACATACGATGAGATGCTGGAGCTTGCTACTTCAGGAGCTAAGGTCCTGCATAACCGTTCGGTGGAGATGGCGAAAAAATACGGTGTAGAACTGGTAGTACGGTCCAGCCTGAATACAGAAGAGGGAACCGTGGTCAAGGAGGTAGTGAAAGTGGAAAAAATGTTAATTACCGGCGTTGCGGCGGATAAAAATACAGCACGCGTTTCAGTGATCGGAATTGAAGACAAACCTGGAACTGCATTTAAAATTTTTAATTTACTGGCTAGACATAATATCAATGTCGATATTATTCTGCAGTCTGTAGGACGGGAAGGAACGAAGGATATTTCCTTTACGGTTTCACAGGATGATCTGAAGGAGACGCTGGAAGTTCTGGAAGCGAGAAAAGAAGCCTTGACGATTCAGGAGATTACACATAATGAGAAGGTAGCAAAGATTTCAATTGTCGGTGCAGGTATGCTCAGCAATCCGGGTGTGGCAGCGACCATGTTTGAAGCACTCTGTAATTCCAATATCAATATCAACATGATCTCTACATCAGAGATCCGGATTACCGTTTTGATTGATGAAAAAGATGCGGATAAAGCGCTGATCGCCGTTCATGACGGATTTGGTCTGGAAGACTAATTTATTCCGGGGTATCACCGAATATAAGATTGAATCGTATAAAGAAAAGAATAAGAGGCTCTGAGCTTTTTGGCTCAGAGCCTCTTCTACTTATGTGCCACTTGCGAATCGAGAAAACCGAGCACCACTTTCTGACTGTTAAAAGGAAGGTCACGAAATTTCATAACCAGATTTGTTTCTGAATCAGTCAGATACAATGTATTTTTGGCTGCTATATCCATGGCAGAAACAACAGGTATTATGCCTTTTTTTATTTTGCTGCCAATATTAAAATTCACAAGCTGATCCAGACTCACCTGATAAAGTTGAGACAGATGTATCAAAGAATCCAAATCGGGAGTACGTTTATTGTTTTCGTAATTAGAGTAGGCCTGTCTCGAAATATTCAGTATTTCGCTTAGATGTGTCTGTGTCAAATGATGTGCTTTGCGAAGCGTCCGCAAATTCTTAGAAAGTTGAATGTTAGGCATTGCCAGATTTACCTCCGTTCCCCTGAAATCCCCGCTCATACTCAAAAGTATATCAGTTTTTATACTGAAAATGGTGGTAAGCAACAAAATGTAACGAAAATTGATATGTAACATTTATATTACATAATTTGCGCTTTATCTTGACTGCTTAAAAAGCTGTTATGATACTCTTTCCGGAATGTCACATCTTCGCTAAACCATGCAGGTGGTACAAAAGAATTCGCGGAAGCTTCATCCGGAAATTCTACTTCTGCAAGAATAAGAGGCGCAAGATCACCTTTAAAGACATCCAGCTCAATCGTAAGTGACTCGTCAAAAGGAATACGATAGCGCTCTTTTGAAATGAGGCGGCCGTCAGCCTTCGAAATAAGGTGTAAGTAGGACTCCCTGGTAAGTGGGAGGTTGTATTCCTCGCGGACCATGAAGCCTTTGGACTTGTAGGTCAAGATGTAATCATCCCCGTCCCTGCGGGCACGAACAACCGGATCTGTACAGAGATATCCCTGTTCCAGTGAGCGATGTGGGTAGCGCTCATAATCATCGGGAAGTTCTCTGACCAGATATTTTCTTTCGATTTCCATAACAGATCAAACTCCTTTGCTGATCGTGCGGCGGATCAGATCCCGTCACATGATGCTTAATAATAGTATAAAGAAATATGAGGAACTTTACAAGAGCAGGAATTGCTTTTTTTGAAGGCGTCTGTTAGAATCTAAGTGTTGAGTATGAATTATGAGTGTTATTTCCGGAAAGGATGGTTTAAAAGATGAGTGAAGTTTGTGTATTTCTCGCAGATGGATTTGAAGAAATTGAAGGTCTGACTGTTGTGGATGTCCTGCGCAGAGCCGGAATCAGTGTAGAGACAGTTTCTGTTATGGAAAAAAAGAAGATAACAGGTTCTCATAAAATTCTTGTGAAGGCAGACAAGAAATTTGAAAAAGCAGATTTTTCTGAGACAAAAATGTTGGTACTTCCCGGTGGTCTTACGGGCACCAGAAATCTTGGAGCGCATAAGGAACTGGCAAAACTGATCGTGCAATTTGCCCGGGAAGGAAAGTATCTTGCCGCGATCTGTGCTGCCCCGACGATTCTCGGAGGAATGGGATTGCTGAAGGGAAAGAAAGCTACATGCTATCCATCTATGGAAGATGGGCTTGTGGGGGCAGAGACGGTTGCCGAGGGCGCAGTGATCGATGGAAATGTGATTACGGGACGTGGAATGGGCGCTTCTTTGGATTTCGCATTTGCACTTGTGGAGGTACTTCGTGGGCGTGAGAAGGCGGATGAAATTGCGAAGCAGATCGTATATGAAGGAAGGAAATAGATGAAAGGCTACAAACGCAGATGTCTGGCTGTGATTATGCTGATCTGTGTACTGGCTTCGGGAATGACAGGATGCTCTCAAAATGCAGAGGATGCGTCGGCTTATGTGCAGGCTGATCTGGATCTCATTTTTCAGGGAGAGAAGGAAGGCGCAAAACAGTTCATTGAAGCTTCCGACAAGGAGCTTGAAGAAATGTATGAAAACGGTATCACGGCATTTGTGGAGAACTATTTGACCGGGACAGATGACTCGCAGCAGACACTTACGGAATCGTATGCTTATCTTGTAAAAGAGATTTTTCGTGCGATGCGTTATCAGGTTGGCGAGGGAAAGAAAAAAAACGGAAGCATATTTGAGGTCGAAGTACAGTATGAACCGGTCGATGTATTTACGACATTTATTCCGAAACTGCAGCAGGAGACAGATCGGATCGAACAGGCTGCAAAAAATGGAAAGTATGAGGGAACCGATGAGGAGATTCAGCAGGCGATGATGAGTGAATATCTGATAAATTCATATGAGCTGCTGAAGGAATCTTATATCGAAATGGATTATCTGGAAAAGGAGACTTATACATTTACCGTCACGAAAGAAGGGAGAGACTCTCTTTCCATGGATGAAGATGAGATAAATACCTTTATCGTAAGGATTTTAGCACTTGATAAACTGTAGAATACATGCTATACTATCAAAATGAGTGTAATGTAGATAAGTCTGTCCGACTTTTCACATATATATATTAGGAGGAAATGGTAATGAGTTTACAAGTTGAAAGATTAGAACACAATATGGCAAAGCTTACGATTGAAGTTTCCGCAGAAGAACTGGAAGGAGCACTTCAGAAAGCTTATCAGAAGCAGAAAGGAAAGATCAGCATTCCTGGATTCCGTAAAGGCAAAGTTCCGCGTCAGCTGGTTGAGAAAATGTACGGACCGGAGATCTTCTATGATGATGCAGCCAATGCACTGATTCCGGAAGCATATGCAAAAGCATATGATGAAAGCGGACTGGATATTGTTTCTCAGCCGAAGATCGATGTAACACAGATCGAGAAAGGCAAAGCATTTATCTTCACCGCAGAAGTAGCTGTTAAGCCGGAAGTAACGCTTGGACAGTACAAGGGAATCGAAGTAGACAGCTTCTCAACAGAAGTGTCAGCTGAAGAAGTAGAAGCGAAGCTGGCAGAAGAACAGAACAAGAATGCAAGAACCATTACAGTAGAAGGACGTCCGGTTCAGGATAAGGATGAAGTAGTTCTTGATTTTGAAGGATTTGTTGACGGTGTTGCATTTGAAGGCGGAAAAGGAGAGAACTATCCTCTGACCATCGGTTCCGGTTCTTTCATTCCGGGATTTGAAGAGCAGCTGATCGGCGTTGAACCGGAACAGGAAGTAGAAGTTAAGGTAACCTTCCCGGAAGATTACCATGCAGAAGATCTGAAGGGCAAAGATGCAGTATTCAAATGTACCGTTCATGAGATCAAAGCAAAAGAACTTCCGGAACTGGATGATGAATTTGCATCTGAAGTTTCTGAATTTGATACACTGGAAGAATACAAGGCTGACGTTGAGAAGAAGTTGAGAGAAGAAAAAGAAAGCACAGGCAAGAGAGCTCAGGAAGACCAGGCAGTGAATGCGATTATCGCAAATGCTGAGATGGACCTTCCGGAAGCAATGATCGAGACTGAAGCAAGACAGATGCTTGATAATTTCGCTCAGAGACTGCAGCAGCAGGGACTTACCTTTGAACAGTATATGCAGTTCACAGGAATGACTGTTGATAAGATGACAGAAGAGATGCGTCCGCAGGCTGAGAAGAGAATCAAGACAAGACTGGTTCTCGAAGCAATCGTAAGTGCTGAGAACATCGAAGTTTCCGATGAGAGACTGGATGAGGAAGTTGCCAAGATGGCAGAAGCTTACGGAATGGAAGTTGATAAGCTGAAAGAATACATGGGCGACAGAGAAAAAGAACAGATGAAACTGGATATGGCAGTTCAGGATGCGATTACATTCGTTGTAGAGAATGCCGTAGTAAAATAAATGAGTATTATAATGCTGGCTGCATCTTGCGACCGGCAGTGGTAATGAAGAATCAGGAGGCGTGTACATGAGTTTAGTACCTTATGTCATTGAACAGACAAGCCGTGGAGAACGTTCTTACGACATTTATTCAAGACTTTTAAAGGAAAGAATTATTTTCCTTGACACTGAAGTAAATGATGCATCCGCAAGCGTGATCGTTGCACAGATGCTTTTCCTGGAAGCGGAGGATCCGGACAAAGATATTCAGTTCTATATTAACAGCCCGGGCGGCTCTATTTCAGCCGGAATGGCCATCTATGATACAATGAATTATGTGAAATGTGATGTGTCCACAATGTGCATGGGAATGGCGGCAAGTATGGGAGCATTTCTTCTTGCAGGAGGAACCAAAGGCAAACGTTTTGCTCTTCCGAACGCCGAGATTATGATTCATCAGCCGTCAGGCGGAGCACAGGGTCAGGCAACTGAGATTGAGATTAATGCAAAGCATATTTTGCAGATCAGAGAAAGAATGAACAGGCTGATGGCAGCGAATACAGGCCAGAGCTATGAGACGATTGCAGCAGATACAGAGAGAGATAACTGGAAGACTGCAGAAGAAGCTGTGGCTTACGGACTGATTGATAAGGTTGTGACAAGCCGGTAGTGAAAGTGGGAATGTTCGCAGAACCGGGCATTCCCATTTCTAAATTTAAAAACCGGGAGAGTTTGCCCGATTAGGGGCAGGATATGAGATTTGTATGAATTGTGTGAGGTGAAAATATGGCAGGCAGATATGATGATGTCGTAAGATGTTCCTTCTGTAATAAAACACAGGCTCAGGTGCGCAAAATGATTGCCGGACCGAACGGAGTGTATATTTGTGACAGGTGTGTGGATGTCTGTGCCGAGATCATTGAGGAAGAGCTGGAGTATGACGAAGGCGAAAAATACGAAGATATCAATTTATTGAAGCCGGAAGAAATCAAAGAATTTCTTGACGACTATGTGATCGGACAGGAGGAAGCTAAAAAGGTTCTGTCTGTGTCTGTTTATAATCATTATAAAAGAATTATGGCAGAGAAGGACCTGGGCGTGGAACTGCAGAAGAGTAACATTCTTATGGTAGGTCCGACAGGATGCGGAAAGACATTTCTTGCACAGTCACTGGCAAAGATCCTGAATGTACCATTTGCCATAGCTGACGCAACGGCTCTTACTGAAGCTGGATACGTCGGCGAAGACGTAGAAAATATTCTTTTGAAAATTATCCAGGCTGCGGACGGTGATATCGAACGTGCGGAGCATGGAATCATTTATATTGATGAGATTGATAAGATTACGAGAAAATCGGAGAATCCTTCCATCACAAGGGATGTTTCCGGTGAAGGCGTTCAGCAGGCGCTCCTTAAGATTCTGGAAGGCACGATCGCCAATGTTCCGCCGCAGGGCGGAAGAAAGCATCCACATCAGGAACTGATCCAGATCGATACGACCAATATCCTGTTCATCTGTGGTGGTGCGTTTGAAGGAATTGATAAGATCATTGAAAAGAGACTGGATAAGAAATCGATTGGTTTCGGTGCGGAAATCGCAGGAAAGCATGAATATAATATCGATCGTCTTCTCGGACAGATCCTTCCGCAGGATCTTGTGAAATTCGGTCTGATACCGGAGCTGGTAGGACGTGTTCCGGTTACGGTTGCGCTTGAGTCGCTGGATCGCGAGGCGCTGATCCGGATACTAACAGAGCCGAAAAATGCGATTGTAAAACAGTATCAGAAACTGCTGGAACTGGATGGTGTGGATCTGGAATTTGACCAGGATGCGCTGGAGGCAATCGCAGATACTTCACTGAAGCGTAATACCGGAGCGAGAGGACTGCGTGCGATTATGGAGAATGTGATGATGGATACCATGTATCATGCACCATCCGATGAAAGTCTGAAATACTGCAGAATTACGAAAGAAGCGGTGCTTGGAAAGAACACACCACTGCTTCAGCAGGAAGAAAGAAAATCAGAAAGTGCATAGCAGTACGTATGCAAAAAATACGGAACATATGGGTGCTGACGGGGAAACCTGAAGCACCCTTTTTACAAACAGTTTGAATGTATATAAAAGGGAGAGAAGAAATACATGAATAGAATGGCAAGTATGCCCATGGTTGCTCTTCGTGGAATGACGATCATGCCGGAAATGGTGGTACATTTCGATATCAGCAGGAAACGTTCCATCGAGGCAGTGCAGGAAGCCATGGCAGGAGACCAGAAGATTTTCCTGATCGCTCAAAGAGATATTGAGGTGGATAATCCGGAGATGAAGGATCTGTATCGCGTCGGAACGGTTGCGACTGTGAAGCAGATCCTTAAACTGCCGAAGCAGATCATCAGGGTTCTCGTATCCGGAGAAGAGCGGGCGGTTCTGGAACATCTGGAGGTCAGTGATCCATATATGCGCGGCTACATCAAGATTCTGGATGAAGAGACCCCGCTTCTGACCGGTGAACTGAATAAAGAAGCGATGGTTCGGGGACTTCGGGAAATGTATGTGGAATATGCGATGCGCAATCCGAAGATCACTAAGGATATGGTGAACCAGATTCAGCAGATCACAGATCTCCGTAAAATGGTAAATCAGGTGGCGGCGAATTTGCCGATTGCTTACACGGATCTTCAGGAAATTCTGGAAGAAACCGATTTTATGAAACAGTACGAGCTTCTGGTATTTAAACTGGTCAACGAGGTTCAGATCATGAATATCCGCGACGAGATACAGAATAAAGTCAAAGAGCGTGTTGACAAGCATCAGAGAGAGTATATACTTCGGGAAGAACTGAAGCTGATCCGCGAAGAACTGGGCGATGATACGACACTCTCGGATGCGGAGGAATTTGCAAATGCTGTGGAGGCACTGGAGGCGCCGGAAGAGGTAAAAGAGAAACTTCGCAAGGAAGTAAGGAGATTTAAGAACTCACTGCAAAGTCCAGCGGAAGCCGGTGTTGTCCGTACTTATATTGAAACGATGCTGGAAATGCCATGGGATAAAAGAGCGGAGGACTTTACGGATTTAACCTATGCGAAGAATCTTCTGGAAGAAGAACATTACGGACTGGAAGAAGTAAAAGAGCGTGTGCTGGAATTTCTTGCGGTGCGTGCACTTACGAAAAAAGGAGACAGTCCGATTCTCTGCCTGGTCGGCCCTCCGGGAACCGGAAAAACATCGATCGCAAGATCTCTTGCAAAAGCGCTGAAAAAGCCGTATGTCCGCATTTCGCTGGGTGGTGTGCGCGATGAAGCGGAGATCCGCGGGCACAGGAAGACTTATGTGGGCGCGATGCCGGGAAGAATCGCAAACGGAATCAAGGCGGCCGGTGTGAAAAATCCGCTGCTGCTTCTGGATGAAATTGATAAAGTCAGCACAGACTATAAAGGTGATACGTTTTCTGCACTGCTGGAAGTGCTGGACAGTGAGCAGAACAATAAGTTCCGGGATCATTACCTTGAAGTTCCGCTGGATCTTTCCGAAGTGACATTCGTGACGACCGCGAACACACTGCAGACGATTCCAAGGCCGCTTCTGGACCGTATGGAAGTGATCGAGATCAGCAGTTATACAGAGAACGAGAAGCTTCATATCGCAGAAGAACATCTGATTCCGAAGCAGTTGGAGAGACACGGACTCACCAAAGACCAGCTTACGATCAGCAAGGGTGTTGTCTGGAAAATGGCAAGAAATTATACGAAAGACGCGGGCGTGCGTCAGTTGGAACGTGAGATCGGAAATATTTGCAGAAAGGCAGCAAAAGAGATATTTGAACACGATAAGAAACGAATCCAGGTGACGGAGAGGAATCTGGTGAAATACCTAGGCAAGGAGAAATATACCTATCAGATGGCAAATGCAGAGGATGAAGTCGGTATCGTTCGTGGACTTGCCTGGACCAGTGTGGGCGGTGATACCCTTCAGATCGAAGTCAATGTAATGCCGGGGAAAGGCGAGATCATGCTGACCGGACAGCTCGGCGATGTTATGAAAGAATCTGCCCGGACCGGAATCAGTTATATTCGTTCCATCAGCGAGGCTCAGAATGTACCGGCGGATTTCTTTGAAAAACATGATATTCACATTCATATACCAGAGGGCGCTGTTCCGAAGGACGGACCGTCAGCCGGAATTACCATGGCCACGGCGATGTTCTCCGCCATCACCGGGAAGAAAGTGTGCGCAGATCTTGCGATGACCGGTGAAATTACACTGCGTGGTCGTGTATTACCGATCGGCGGGCTCAAGGAGAAACTTCTGGCGGCCAAGAACGCAGGAATCCATACGGTTCTCGTGCCGAAGGAAAATACGAAAGATGTGGAAGAGATTTCCTCAGAGATTACAAAAGGACTGGAAATCATACCGGTGGCCCATATGAGGGAAGTGCTGGAACACGCGATTTGTGTGGAAAAGGATGCCTGCGAAGGAGTAGAAGACTGTTATGAGAAGGATGTTTGCGCAGGGTCGGAAATCTGTGCGGAATAGGGAGGTGAATGGAGAGTGGTTATTAAGAATGTAAATCTGGAGACAGTATGCGGAATCACCAGTAAACTGCCGGACAATACGCTGCCTGAGATCGCATTTGCCGGGAAGTCAAATGTAGGAAAGTCCTCCCTCATCAACGCACTGATGAACCGGAAATCGTATGCGCGTATTTCAGCGAAACCGGGAAAAACGCAGACGATCAATTTCTATAATATCAATGAAGCGGTTTATCTTGTCGATCTGCCGGGATATGGATACGCGAAAGTATCGGAACAGGAAAAAATCCAGTGGGGACAGCTGATCGAACGGTATCTGCACGGATCAAAACAGTTGAAAGCGGTCTTTCTGCTGATTGATATCCGGCATGATCCTTCAGCGAATGATAAGATGATGTACGATTGGATCGTGGCGCAGGGATACAACCCGATCATTATTGCGACAAAGCTGGATAAGATCAAGAGAAGTCAGATCCAGAAGCAGGTGAAAGCAATCAAGGAAGGACTTAAGCTTCAGCCGGGGACGGTTGTGATTCCGTTTTCTGCGGAGACGAAGCAGGGACGGGAAGAGATATGGGAGCTGGCAGAGGAGGTTTGTTCTTTGTCTTGAGGGACGGAATCAGGCATACTCTGAATGCGCCGACGCGCCGGAGGCTGCAACCGCAAATCAACAGCATGTAGTAAAAACTGAGATGTTCGCCAAGTGTGGCTCGCATCTCAGTTTTTTTTACATGCTGTAGGATTTGCGTTTTCCGCCTCCTCTGCTTAACCTCTGCATTCAGAGTATGCCTGATTCCTGGTAGGTTCAAGATGGGAGAACTTGGTGGGTGTGGAAGGGACGCATTCAGGCAGCCTGGGAGGGCTGCCTGTCACTGGGAATTGTATGGGGGAGGGTTAATGTTTGGTTTGAGATGATAGTTCTAAGAGATCGTGATAGAGGCTGACCAGGGTTGCGGAGAGGAGGAGACCGGCCAGGATGTCTTGATCCACTTTGAACAGACTTTTCCTGCGAATCAGCTGGCATAATCCCAGAACAGCAAAGCCCCGTCCATTTTCCCATTTCGAAATCGCCGCCCGCGATACAAACAACTGCTCCTGAGTCAGATTCCTCTTCTTCCTAAGCACCTGAAGCTTCTCCCCATAAAACTCCCAATCCCAGCCGAGCGCAGCAAAGGCGTCCCCCATCGCCCCTATTCGATGTATAGGAAGTTTGAGTGAGCCGTAGGGAGGGTGTGAAAGGAAGGAGCGGAGGTTAAGCGGCACGACCGGAGAATTGGGAACCGAAGATGTCAGAATCCCGGTGCAGGAGGCACATTTGCCGACTACACCGGGATTCTGTTTACATCTTCGAGTTCACAAGTCGCAGGGAGTAGAGCCTCGGAGCGACTCCTTTCACACCCTCCCTGCGGCGGACTAAAACCCCTACATAACCTTCCGGAACAATCCTTTCAGATCTTCTACAGAAGCATCCTTCGGATTCCCAGGTGCGCATGCATCTGCATGAGCGGACTTGGCCAGGAAGTCAAGATCTTCTTCTTTGATGGCTTCCAGTTTAGCTGGGATTCCAACATCTTCAGAGAGCTGACGTACTGCATCGATCGCAGCTTTTCTGTATTCTGCTTCGGACATTTCGTCTACACCTTTTACGCCCATAGCGCGAGCAATTTCACGATATTTCTCGCCGGTGCATTCCTGGTTGTATTCCATAACGATCGGGAGCATCATTGCGCAGGCAACACCATGCGGAGTGTCATAAACAGCGCCCAGAGTGTGAGCCATAGAATGAGCGATTCCAAGACCAACATTTGAGAATCCCATACCTGCGATGTACTGGCCGAGTGCCATTCCTTCGCGGCCTTCTTTGGTGTTGGCAACAGCGCCGCGGAGCGATTTGGAAATGATCTCGATTGCTTTGAGATGGAACATATCAGTCATTTCCCATGCGCCTTTGGTGGTATAACCTTCGATTGCATGTGTCAGAGCGTCCATACCGGTTGATGCGGTCAGTCCCTTCGGCATAGAAGACATCATATCCGGGTCAACGATTGCGATGATTGGCATATCGTGTGGGTCTACGCAAACGAATTTACGCTTTCTCTCAACATCTGTGATAACGTAGTTGATGGTTACTTCTGCAGCGGTACCTGCTGTTGTAGGAACTGCGATGATCGGTACACATGGTTTTGTGGTAGGAGCAACGCCTTCCAGACTTCTTACATCTTCAAATTCCGGGTTAGCGATGATGATGCCGATTGCTTTTGCAGTATCCATAGAAGAACCGCCGCCGATTGCAACGATGTAGTCTGCCTCGGATGCCTTGAAAGCTGCAACACCATGCTGAACATTCTCGATGGTCGGGTTTGCCTTGATGTCAGAATAGATCTCATAAGCAAGTCCTTCTTTGTCAAGAATATCTGTTACTTTGGAAGTAACGTTGAATTTGATCAGGTCCGGATCTGAGCATACGAATGCTTTTTTGAATCCGTGTGCCTTTGCTTCTGTTGCGATTTCAGCGATAGCACCTGCACCATGATAAGAAGTTTCATTCAACATAATTCTGTTTGCCATTTTTAATTTCTCCTTTACTTTTTATTTCTGATATTATTTTAACAATATTTGGCTCCGAAAGAAAGTTACAGAATGAAGAATCTGTAACTTTTGACAAATAATTATCTTGAAAAATTCTGAAATGAAGCCGAAAGGGCTTCCGGGAAAATTGACATTTCCGAAGAATTGACTTATAGTGATTAGTGGTAAAGGGGGATGAGGATTTGAATAAGAATAAATATGAGATTGATATGTGTAATGGCACCATTATGGATAAATTGGTTTCTTTTTCATTGCCGCTTATGCTTTCCGGGATTCTGCAGCTGATGTTTAATGCGGTAGATGTCATTGTGGTGGGGAGATTCGCGGGAAGTCAGGCACTGGCGGCGGTCGGCTCGACCACAGCGCTGATCAATATGTTCGTGAATCTGTTTATGGGGATTTCACTTGGGACAAATGTACTGGCTGCCAGGTTTTTTGCCGCGGGAAAAGACCGGCAGATGTCGGAAACGGTTCATACTTCGATCGCATTTGCCGCAATCAGCGGAATCGTGATGGTCTTTGTGGGAATATTTTTTTCAAAATTTGCACTTGAGCTGATGGCGACACCGGCAGACGTTATCGAGCAGTCCTCACTTTATATGCGTATCTATTTTCTGGGGATGCCTTTTTTTATGTTATATAATTACGGGGCAGCCATTTTGCGTGCGGTCGGTGATACAAAGCGCCCATTGATTTTCCTGATCATATCCGGCGTGATCAATGCGGTTTTGAATATGATCCTGGTCATTGTTTTCCATCTGTCCGTTGCAGGGGTGGCGATTGCGACCGTGTTTTCCCAGATGATTTCCTGTATTTTGGTGTTGCGCTGTCTATATCGGTCAGAAGGAAGCTATCAGTTCCGCTTCTCCAAACTCATGCTGAAGGGCTGCTATTTGAAACAGATATTCCAGGTAGGTGTGCCGGCCGGGATACAGAGTACGGTCATCAATTTCTCCAATGTGCTTCTGCAGTCCTCGGTGAATTCGTTCGGTTCGATCGCAATGGCAGGTTATACGGCGGCCAATAATATTCTGGGATTCCTTTTTGTGTCGGTCAATTCGGTGACGCAGGCATGCATGAGTTTCACAAGCCAGAATTACGGAGTCAGAAAATGGAAGCGAATGGATAAGATTCTGGTGGACTGTATGATTCTGAGTATGATTGTTGCGTTGGTACTTGGAGGAGGATCTTACATATTTGGCAGTCAGATTCTAAGAATTTATACGGAGAATGAAGAAGTGATCCGCTGTGGAATGGAGATCCTTTCGTATACAACACTTACTTATTTTCTGTGCGGATTTATGGATCTGTTTCCGGGAGCCATGCGCGGCATGGGATTTTCCGCAGCGCCGATGATGCTTTCTATCGTTGGAACTGTAGGAACCCGAATTGTGTGGATATTTGGCATTTTCCCACGTTACAGGTCCCTTTCGGTGCTGTTTATCTCTTATCCTGTATCGTGGATTCTGACGATTGCCATGCAGGTAGTGTGCTTTTTCATCGTCAGGAGAAAGGTGCATGAGAAATAATGAAAAAGTTTTTTATAATCATATTGGTTAGTGCAGTTACGCTTTTATCAGGATGCGGAAATGCCAAGAGTTCGATAGAAAATATAGAAACAGCCGGTGAGGACATCTGTGAAAATGAATTAGAAGGATTGATTATGGAAAATTTGCAGGGCTGCGTAAGTACGGGTGATGCCACCAGCAGTAATCCTTTTGACTATATGGATAATGAATACTATGAAAATATAAAGTCTCTGGGAGAAGATGCAATCCCTGTGCTGCTTGAAGGACATCATAATGGACAGTACAGTGGTCTGATTGATTATCTTGCTATGTATTTAGTCTGGGATATTTCAGGAAATACAGCTGCCGAGGAGCTGGGGCAATGTGAAAATGCAGAGCAAATGTACGATGCGTGGATAGAGTTTTACTCCTCCAATCAGTAGGCAGACTTTCTGTAATTTATTTTTCAGAAAGTCTCTGAAAACAGTATGTTATGATAAAACATCCAGCTCTGTAAACAGTTTCTCAAGTCTGGCGGGCATGGCTTTTACCAGCATGCGTGCCAGTTCTTCGGAGCTTGATTTCATGCCGCTCAGCACCCATTTGACCGTCATGTAAATGGAGCTCTGACAGTACATTTCCAGAAGAAAACGGATCTCGCTGTCCGGAGCATGACCGGTCTTTATTCGGATCAGATCGGAATAGAATTCTAAAATCAGTTCGAAATCATGTTCTTTCAGAGAATTTTGCGCATCGGACCGGAAAGCAGCAGCGAAAAATACCCGCTCCTCCTGTATGTAATCGAATTTTCGTTTCAGTCCTTCAAATATCGTCTCGCCGCTTCCCATATGTTCAAAGGATTTCAGAAGAAGCTTATCAAAATACCAGTTGATCAGGTCATATTTGTCAAGAAAATTGCGGTAAAAGGTCTGGCGTGTCAGCCCGCAGTTCTCCACGATCTGACGAATAGTAATGTCATCGACAGAGGTGGTCTTCATACATTGTTTGATGGATTCGGCCAGTCGGTATTTCGTAGTTTCTGATTTTGCCATGTTCATGTCTCCTCAGCGTTTTTCATTAACTCCATTAATAAAAATATATACTATTTCAGTCCCTTCCGTCAACCGAAGATATGGAATTGACAGAAGAAGAAAAGCAATTTATGATGGAAGGAGATTATGAAAATAATCAAAGAATATCAAAATGTGAAATGACGGATGTCATATAACATGTAAAAGGAAGCAGACAAGAATGAAAGGGAAGAAATTATTGATTCTGGCGCTGGCACTTACCTTGCTTGGCGCCGGCTGCCAAAAGACAGACACAGGAAATGAGCCTGAAAGTGAGAAAACGGAGCAGAGAATTACAGAAGAGAAAATAGAAGAGGAAGAAAGCACAGAGAATCCGCAGGCAGGAGAAGGGGAAGACTCCGGGAAGGACTCTGAACCGGAAACTGAGCCGGAGCCCGGAGAAGACAGCGGGCAGGCAGATGTGGAATCACCGGAAACTAATCCGAGGAACGGATATCTGATCGCTATTGATGCCGGGCATCAGAGGCAGGGAAACAGTGAGCAGGAGCCGGTCGGGCCGGGAGCCTCCCAGACCAAGGCAAAGGTTGCAGGCGGAACAAGCGGCATTGTAACAGGAATTCCTGAGTACGAACTGACGTTGCAGGTTTCTCTGAAACTCAGGGATGAGCTTTTAAACCGTGGGTATCGGGTGCTGATGATCCGCGAGACGAACGACGTAAACATTTCCAATGCTGAGCGCGCAAAGATGGCAAATGAGGACGGGGCGGATGCCTTTATTCGTATTCATGCAAACGGTTCTGATTCCGGTAGTGCACAGGGGATGATGACGATCTGCCAGACTCCGGAAAACCCGTATAACGGAGCACTTTATTCACAGAGCAGGAATCTGGCGGATTGTATTCTGAACTGCGCCGTCGAGGCGACCGGTGCAAGAATCGAACGGGTCTGGGAGACGGACACGATGAGCGGGATCAACTGGGCTGAAGTGCCGACTACGATCTTCGAGATGGGGTATATGACGAATCCGGAGGAAGATAAACGGATGGCAACAGATGAATATCAGTATCAGATCGTGACCGGTGTCGCGAATGGAATGGACCGTTATTTTGGAATCCAGTAAGGAAGAAAAAGGAACAGTATTATGGAAAATAGTATTACGATCCGCACAGCGCGGGAAGAGGATGCAGAGGAATTGTTGAAAATCTACGAACCTTACGTCAGAGAAACGGCAGTCACTTTTGAATATAAAGTGCCGGAAGTGGAAGAATTTACTGCAAGAATCCGGAAAACTCTGTGCCGTTATCCATATCTGGTGGCGATACAGGGAGAGGAAATTGTCGGTTATACCTATGCGTCACCGTTTCATGAAAGGAAAGCATATGACTGGGCGGTCGAAGTATCTGTTTATGTGAAACGGGACAAACGGAAGCTTGGAATCGGACGGAAATTGTATCAGGCACTGGAGAGCGAACTGAAGAAGATGAACATCGTAAATGTGAATGCCTGCATCGCGTACCCGGCATCCGAAGACCGCTATCTGACCGACGATAGTGTGAGATTTCATGAAAGAATGGGATATCAGATGGTGGGAAGATTTCATAAGTGTGGATATAAGTTTCACCGTTGGTATGACATGGTGTGGATGGAGAAGCATATCGGGGAACATCTGGAGAATCAGCCGGAAGTGGTTGATTTTGGTTCTGTCCGGCATGGCGGATAAATTATTGTTCATGTGTCTGGGGGGGGGTTACGGACCCAGAGAAGAAAATAGTCAAAAAAACCGAGAGACATGGGGACAGGTTCAGTGACTCACTTGTGAGTCACTGAACCTGTCCCCATGTCTCTCTCTCTTAATTAAATTCCTCTAAACCGGAATGTAAATTCCATATGTCCGTCTGCCGGAAGCAGGTATTCCGGGTGTGTTTTCGCACCCCAGCTGTCGTCTCCGGCAATTCCCATCTGTGCCAGGGAAGTACGGATCACCGTGTAATGTACAGCTGGCAGTTCGTATGGATGGCGGGCATTTTCCATCTCATGCGGTGTCCATGGGAGGGCAGAGAAATTCATACCGTCGCCGGTAAATAACAGTCCACGGTTCCGCTTGTTTGTCACCTTTGCCCAGCGGACACCGGTCTTATTTCCGGTCTCCTGCGGAACGATATAGCGTGCAACGTTATCGGCAACCTGATTCTTGTAGATGCCGAGTTTGCCGCCTTTACACCGGTCTGCGTAAGTTTCTTCCGGTCCCATTCCGTACCATTCCAGCTGATTGTAATCGGCATTGATCTTCATGATCATTCCGAATTCCGGCATGGAGCCCAGACCTTCCGGGATATCGCAGGATAAGGTTGTCTCGATGGTTCCGTCCCCATATACGGTGTAGGCTACCTTGCAGTCTGCGACCGGTTTCGTCGGCAGTACATAGGTAAATGTGATGGTTGCACTGTTCTCGTTTTCCTGAAGCACCGGGTCATAGGATTTCACAGGTCCGGAAGCAGAAGAAAGGAAATCTTTGTGCGACAGATAAAGGCTTGCGAGCTTCCACTGGCCGTAGAACATCGGCATTCCGTTTCCTTCGTCGTTATCTACCGGGGCGCGCCAGAAGTTCGGTTTTGGAATGCTCTCGATCATTTCCACACCTGCATACCGGTAGGATACCAGTCCACCGGTCAGATAGGAGAAGAGTGCATCAAAGTTTTCGCCTTTTACGCCGATGTTGACTTTTCCTCTGATGATTTTGACCGGTTTTTCACAGGAATAAGAAAGCGCACGGTCAGATTCTGAAACGGTGTATACAAATTGTCCGAATGCAACTTCATGACCGGCCGGAGCCCATAGGGTATCCTCTATTAAATGGAAGGATACGGTTACGGTATACTCACCGGCTTTTGTCTGTTCAGGGATCGGCAGATCGTATTCCCGGCTGGATAACGGTGCAACGTCTGTTGCAAGTGTGGCTTTGCGGATCTGCTTTCCGTCTTTGGCCAGTGTGACGATGCAGCGGAAGGTGTCGGTGTTGGTGAACAGGTTTTTGTTGATGACAAGAACCTTATCACGGCTTACTTCTGCGGTAATGTTCTGATAATTGAATTTGACTTCCTGCATCTTCGGAGACGGAGTACGGTCGCCGCCGTATACGATTCCGTTGGCGCTGAAGTTGTAGTCGGTCGGACGTTCGCCGAAGTCACCGCCGTATGCCTGGAATTCTTGTCCGTAACGGTCTTTTTTGGTAATCGTCTGGTCTACATAATCCCAGATGAATCCTCCCTGATAGAGTGGTTCTGTGTCCGTCAGATCTGTGTATTTATGCATGGCGCCGCAGGAATTTCCCATGGCGTGCGTGTATTCACAGCAGATGAACGGTTTGTCCCTGTGCTCGTTTAAGAAGGCCTGAATTCTGGCAGCCGAAGGATACATCTGGCTTTCCATATCGCTTGTATCGTTGTAGCGGCGATCCTGGAAGACTCCTTCGTAGTGCACAAGGCGGGTCGAATCCAGTTCCCGGAATTTATCGGACATTTTTTTGATCACGCTTCCTCCGTAGGACTCATTTCCGCAGGACCAGATCAGAACAGACGGATGGTTCTTGTCTCTTTGGTAAATGGAATTGACACGGTCAAGAAGTGGTGCTTCCCAGTGCGGTTTGTCCCCCGGAATCGCATATTCATAATCGCCTCCGCGGATCACAACATCCCAGGAACCGTGGGTTTCCATATTGTTTTCGTCGATCAGGTAGAGACCGTATACGTCACACAACTTATAAAGTCTGGAATCGTTCGGATAGTGGCAGGTACGGATCGCGTTGATGTTGTGGCGTTTCATGGTAACCACATCCTGAACAAGCTCTTCCGGCTGCGGAACGCGGCCTGCAAATGTGCTGAATTCATGGCGGTTGGCGCCTTTGAATACGATTCTCTTTCCATTCAGGAGCATGAGGCTGTCCTTCAGTTCAAAACGGCGGAAACCGACGCCTTCTGCGATCACTTCTGTAATCTTTCCTGCTTCATCCTCAACGGTCAGAAGAAGTTCATACAGGTTCGGCACTTCGGCGCTCCAGAGCCGGAAGCCTTGGAGAGAAAGGCTGAGATGGCCTTCACCGTCAGAGAGGGTAAATTCGGCTTCGGCAAATTTGTCCGCCGCTTCATCGCCCGGATCGTCAGCTGTGCTGCCCGGAAAATGGTATAAAGGCAGTCTGGTCAGTCTGGCTTTCACGGTTCCATTTCCAAGAGACCGGACATCGATCAAAAGTTCTCCTGTGGAACAGGTGTCATCCAGCAGGGTACGGATTTTCAGATCATCAATATGTACAGCCGGTTTGGTGTAGAGAAAAACATCCCGGAAAATGCCGGAGAAACGGTAGAAGTCCTGATCCTCCGCCCAGCTTCCGCTGGTCCATTTGTATACCTGGACGGCTAATTTATTTTCGCCTTCCGTCAGATAAGGCGTCAGCTCGAAATCAGAAGGAGTGAAGCTGTCTTCACTGTATCCGACATAGTGTCCGTTCAGCCAGAGCGCCATTCCACTTTCCACACCCTGGAAGGAAATGAATAACGGCTGGCCCTTCATGTGCTCCGGTACACGGAAGTATTTCACATAGCTTGCAGTCGGATTAAATTCGGTCGGGATCTCCCCGTCCCAGATGTCTTCACGACCGTCCCATGGATACTGGGTGTTAACGTATGCAGGAATATCGTAGCCTTCCATCTGAATATGGGCAGGTACACGGATATCACTCCAGTTTCTGCAGTCATGTTCTAAAGATTCAAAATCTTTGACTGTATCAGAAAGATTCCGGCCGTAGGAAAATTTCCAGATACCATTCAGTGAAAAGCGAAATGGATTTTCTTTGTTTCTTAAATGTTCTTCATCCGGAAAATATTCATGGTCGGAGTGAGCCGGGAGAACATTTTCTTTGAAAAAGGTGCTGTCTTTTAATTTGTTGTAATCAAACATGGTAAACCTCCTGTAGAATCTCGCATCGGATTGATTCTTGTTCGTTGATATTACTTTCATTATGAGCAACAGAGTCGAATTGTGCAATATAAATTTGGTTCCAGTATATGGAAAAATGTTGTATTTCGACTTTATATACATTATACTAAAAAAAGAAAAGAAACAATCGTATCGTAAGATGGCTGCGAAAACAGAGGAGGGGAATATGGCAGATACATACAAATATGAATATTATGCTACCGACAAACTCCTGAATTCGTTGTCTGTATACAATACCGGTTATGAAAAATGCCATCCGGGTTATCAGTGGGGCCCCGGAATCCGGGATCACTATCTGATCCATCATGTTATTCGCGGAAAGGGGAGTTATGTGCTTGAGGGAAGAATGTATCATCTGAATGCCGGTGATACGTTCCTTTTGTTTCCAAATGTAGAAGCCAGTTATCGCGCGGATGAGGAGGAACCGTGGGAGTATGCGTGGGTAGGATTTGCGGGCACGGATGCCTATTCTATGATTGCAAATACCGATTTTTCAAAGAAGAATCCGGTTCTGGATCAGAGACTGATCAGCGACGAGCTGTTCCGGAAGATCCAGGCAGTGTACAATGCGAATGGAAATACATTTCGTGACGCGGTTGCCATGACGGGGGCACTCTACTCGCTGATGGGATATCTGATGCAGCATTCGAAGGGAGAAGAAAAAGCAGACAATCTTCAGCAGCATTATGTGGAGCGGGCCAGACAGTATATCGCGGAACAGTATTCATATCCGATCACGGTGGAAGATGTCGCAGTTTATACGGGAATCAGCAGAAGTTATCTTTTTCGTCTGTTTCGCACGATGATGAAGCAGTCTCCGAAAGAATATCTTCTGGAGTACCGGATCAGGCAGGCGTGCCAGCTACTGAATCAAACAGAACTTCCGGTGGGAAGCATTGCACATTCAGTGGGGTTTGAGGATAATTTGTATTTTTCGAAGGTGTTTAAGAAATATAAGAACTGTACACCGTCGGAATACAGATGCATGAAATGAGTTCGTGACAGGGAGAAATGGTGATGAAAAAGAAAGCTAAAATGCAGTTCCGGTTTTATGAGATGGGACCAAATACACAGGTTCTCGCACTGCTTGGGGAAGACTGGATCCGTCCTTACGGGCAGGATATCGTGGATCTTCATTTCCATAATTATATGGAGATCGGAGTATGCTACAACGGACATGGGGAATGTACGCTGCGTGACAAGAACTGTACATTTCAGAAGGACAGTATTCTGATCATTCCCCCGAATTATCCACACAATAATACAAGTGATAAAGGAACCGTTGCCTACTGGGAGTGGATGTATTTTGACATGGACAATGTGATAAAGGATATGAATGAAATGTCGCACAATAAGCTTGATACGGAAAAGCTGTTGAATATGATTTATTCGGAACCACTGTTCTACCAGAAAGAAGAATATCAGACATTATCCAATATTATTATGGAGATCCGCGAGGAGAATTACCGAAAAGAATATATGTATCATGAGAAGGTTCGTGGACTTCTTCAGTCTTTTACAGTAGAATTGATCCGGATCCATAATGTAAACAGTAAGATGTCCAGAAAGAATCCGCGGAATATTCAGATCGTGCCGGCACTGAATTATGTGAAAGCTCATTATAATGATGAAAACATCCGTATACAGGACCTTGCGGATGTGTGCAATATCAGTGAAAGTCATTTCCGAAGGATTTTTCAGGAGTGCATGAATATGACGCCCAATGATTATGTCAATGCCATACGGATTCACGAGGCATGCAATCTTCTTCTTAAGAAACATGCAACGATGGACGAAATTGCTTACCGGGTCGGTTATGGCAATGTGTCTACTTTTAACCGTAATTTTAAGCGAATCATAGGCATGTCACCGTATCAGTGGAAAAAATCGCCGGAAAATTATGCCGGACAGATGATGGATTTTAATATCAGTGCATTGAAAGGATGGTAGCAACATGGATTACAGAATGGTGAAACAGGTGCATAAGAGGATCAAGACTTCCACAAAAGTATTGAAGAATGTGATGATCGTCCTCTGTGTGCTTTTTGTGCTTATGGGCATCATATTTGACAGAGGGATGCTGTTTCTGGCACTTTTGACAGCGGGGATGTATTTTTTATATGATACATATGCCGTGAAAGATTATGAATATGTGATGGAAGGCAATCAATTTACAATTTCTGTTATACAGGCAAAACGGCATCGGAGGGAAGTACATGTGCTGAATCTGAAAGATATGGAAGTGCTCGCGCCGAACTGGCATGATGCGGTGGCAAAATACCGGAAAAACGGGGGGACAGAAATACTTCCGAAATTCGACTATACTTCCTATGAGCCGGAAATACCTTATTATACTATGATTATTATGGAAAACAGAAAGAAAATCAAATTACTCCTGGACCTGGAAGATGATATGATTGCTGCTATAAAACGTATGTATCCACAAAAAGTTTTCCTTTCATGACGGTAAAATGACCAGTTATCCTTCGGGATGCTGGTCTTTTTTGTGTAAAACGTCGAATGAAAGGCGAATAAATGATTGAAAATGCCTCTTTTTTAATTGAATATATCCGCAATTAAATAATATGGGCAAGTATAATTGTGCCTAGAGAAACACAAAAAGAAATGCGGAAATTAAGCGATGTGCACAAATGCATTTCAAAGAAAAAGGAGGATTCAGTATGAAAAAAAAGAAATTGATGGCATTGTTTCTCGCCGGTACCATGGTGCTTTCTCTGGCAGCATGCGGAGGCGGCAAAAGCTCTGAAGAGTCTTCAGAGGCAACAAGCAGTGATGAAAACACTTTGACGGTTGCGGCATGGGATCCGTCATTCAACATCCCTGCTCTTCAGGCTGCAGCCGAGGATTACAAGGCGAATGTGAATCCGGATTTCGTTCTTGAAATCAAAGAACAGTCCGGCTCAGCTGACATTGAGACGGCGATCACAACCGCTGCATCAGCAGGCAATTATGAGACATTGCCGGACATGGTTCTGTTCCAGGATCACTGGTTTGCAAACTACTATACAAACTACCCGGATGCATGGCAGGACATCAACGATGCAGATGTAAAATGGGATGATTTCTCACAGGAAAAGCTGGGGTATTCTACAATTGATGGCAAGCATTTCGGTATGCCGGTAGACAACGGTGCAGTTATCACTGCTTATCGTGTTGACCTTCTGGAAGAATGTGGATATACCATCGATGACATGACCGGAATTACATGGGATGAATTCATTGAGATCGGTAAAGTAGTAAAAGAAAAGACAGGAAAATATCTGATGTGTATGGACGGTGACGGCAATGACCTTGTATATCTGATGCTTCAGGCAGAGGGTGTATCTCAGTTCAAAGACGGAAAACCGTACATTGTTGGAAATGATACTCTGAAGGAAGTTGTTCAGACAATCGTGAAAATGGCTCAAGAAGGCGTGCTCCTTCTTTCCAACAGCTGGTCAGATTACACAGACCAGGCAATCCAGGGTGATCAGGTTGCAGGCGTTATGAACGGTAACTGGATCATTCCGACCATGGAAAAGGTTGAAGCTAACAGCGGTAAATGGGAGATCACAACGATGCCGACTCTGACAGGTGCAGAGGGATATGCTTCTAACGGTGGCGCTTCTCTTTACATTACAGCAAACTGCAAGAAGACAGAACTTGCAAAAGACTTCCTTGCATACACATTTGGCGGAAGCACCGCTACATATGACAAGGCTCTTACAGACGGCGGTGTAATTTCTTGTTATGCTCCGGCAGGTGAGTCTGATGTATACAATCAGGGCGTTGCATTCTTCAACGATCAGCCAATCTATGCAAAAATCGTAGAAATGGGAACTCATGTTCAGACAATTGAACAGAGTGATTATCACTATACCTGCCGTACACAGATCGCAGCTGCAATCATCAACATTATCAACGGCGGAAATATTGATGATGAACTTCAGCTTGCTGAGGATCAGTTGAATCACGAAATGGGCAACTAATTCAAAGATATTAGGATTGAGCTAAGGCAAACGGGGAAAACGATTTCCGTTTTCCCCTCTTTTCTTACCGATAGGGGGACATAAAGTGGAAAAGAAGAGAGGATTAACTTTACTTCAGAAACAGTCCAGAGCAGGATGGATTTTCCTTACTCCTGCAACTGTATTGATTGCAGTGATGAGTTTCTGGCCAATGATCAGTGCATTTCTGATGTCACTGAAGACCGGTTCCAGTGCGAACATGCAGTGGAATCAGCCGATATTTAACAACTATGTGAGAATGTTTTCGGATAAACTGTTTCTTCGTTCTGTAGGAAACACATTTTTATATCTGATCATCCAGGTTCCGATCATGCTGGTACTTGCGATTCTTCTGGCACAGCTTTTGAACAACAGAGATCTGAAATTCAAAGGATTCTTCCGTACATGCGTTTTCCTGCCATGTGCAACAGCGCTGGTATCTTACTCTTTGATTTTTAAATCTTTATTTGCTACAGAAGGTCTTATCAATACGATTCTCGTGAATCTGGGAATCCTGTCACAGAACTACAATTTCCTGGGAAATCCGACCAGCGCCAAGGCGGTTATCATTATCGCGTTGATCTGGAGATGGACCGGTTACAATATGGTGTTCTATCTGGCAGGCCTGCAGAACATTGAATATTCGGTATATGAAGCGGCAAAGATCGACGGCGCAAACGGCTGGAAGACATTCTGGGGAATTACGGTTCCGCTTCTGAAACCGACAATCATCATGACATTCATTATGTCAATCAACGGTACACTGCAGCTCTTCGATGAGTCTGTAAACCTTACAAACGGTGGCCCTGCAAATTCGACCATCACAATGTCACATTATATTTACAATAATACGTTCGGTACCGGTGTTGCCAACTTCGGTTATGCAACAGCTATGGCATTCTTCGTATTTATTATGGTAGGTATTCTGGCATTAATTAACATGAAAGTAGGTGATACACGTGACTGAGAAAAAGAACAGAAGTATGATCCAGCGCCGGTTGATTCCGACCTATGTTTTCCTCATAATTGTATCATTTATTTCGGTGTTCCCGTTCTACTGGATGATTTCCGCAGCAACAAATACATCCTTCGATGTGGCGCAGGGACGCCTGCTTCCGGGAACCTATCTTGCAACAAACTTTGCAAATCTTACAGCCGGGCGAGACCTTTGGGGAACGATGTGGAACTCCTTTATCTATGCATTCGTGCAGACGATTCTGGCGCTTCTCATCTGCTCACTGGCAGGATTTGGTTTTGAATTATATCATGACAAGAAGAAAGATATTGTATTTACGATCCTTCTGCTTGCCATGATGATTCCGGGTGTGGCAACGATGATTCCATTATTCCGGATGGTTTCAAAAATGGGACTGTTGAACTCTGTATGGGGCTTCATCCTTCCGGCCATATCGACTCCGTTTTTGATCATGATGTTCCGAAATAACTCGCGTAACTTCCCGGTCGATGTTATGGAGGCGGCCAGAATCGACGGCCTTAGAGAAATTCAGATTTTCTTCCGCATGTATATGCCGATGATGAAGTCAACCTACGCTGCAGCAGCAGTAGTAACATTCATGAATGCATGGAACTCCTACCTGTGGCCGAAGGTAATCATGACAGACACAAATGCGCAGACGATGCCGATGCTGATTGCAAACCTGGCATCCGGATACACGACCGATTACGGCGTATTGATGCTCGGCGTATTGTTCTGTTCAGTTCCTACGATGGTAATCTTCTTCATTCTGCAGAAACAGTTCGCTGAAGGTTTGACCGGAGCGGTAAAATAAACCATGAAAAAATTCTTATTTCAACATTTCGATATAACTAGATTAGGAGGGAATAAAAATGGGTGAATTCATTCTGAATGTAATCCACAGGCCTGAGATGGTTCCGGAGTATTCCGCTACGGTGACCGGTCATGGAAAAGAAGAAGATATCGGGGATAAAAAGCTTCTGACAGAATCTCTGGACATCTTCAAGACACAGCAAAGACTGGCACATGAAAATGGCCTGAAGGTCACGATCCACATGACCTATGCATCGCTTTTCAATGATGAAGCAGTTCAGATTGCAAAAGACGATCATGAGAAATATGGAGACGAGATCGCACTCTCGCTGCTCGGACTTCCGTGTGAACAGTTCCGAGAAAAATATAAAACAAAAGATTTCTGTATCTGGATGTTTTCAATGGAAGACAAGAAGAAGATCGTGGATGATGTCTTTGAAAAATTCCACGAAAGATTCGGCTTCTATCCGGAATCAACAGGATCTTATTATATGGATGCGGATCTTACAAACTACATTAAGGAAGCATATCCTTCTGTAAAATGTGCGATCGCTACCTGCTGGGAAGAAGGTCCGAAAGCATACCATACCTGTAACAATTCCTGGTACACACTGTTTGACGGTGGTCCGTGGGCGCCATGGATTCCTTCCAAACAGAACACACATGCACCGGCGGCCAATGAGGCGGAGGACAGTGGAATCGTTGCGATCCCGCATCTTTCCAGAGACCTTCTGGCATGCTACGACGGAAACGGATCCAATTTCGGTACACATCCGCAGAACGTGCTGCGCGGTATGATTTATGATTCCAAGACATGGGAATATCCATATCTGTATAATCTGATCGATCAGTATCGTGCGCAGGAAAAGTATAACAACGGTTATGCGTATAACATGATGTTCGTCGGACCTGGCTGGATGAATAAGATGGGAAGATGGGAAGCTCCGTATGAGTTGCTTCTGAAATCTTATTCCGATGGCTGTAAATATTATGGCGAGCTGAAAAAACAGGGCAAACTGATCGACATGACCATGTCTGAATTTGCTGACTATTACCGCGAGAAGAAGACCTACACCGAGCCGGAATGTGCTCTTTGGAGGGACATCCTTTATGGTTCTGACAAGCAGTTGTTCTGGTATACAGACCCATATATGCGAGTTGGTGTCAATATGGACCAAGGCGGGGCAATCGTGGACCTCAGACCGTATGCTGCCAAACTGAAATGGGAAGTCGGCATCGGAACCAAACATGTGCAGGATGCTTCTTATCCATTCCTGATCCAGGAAAAGTACCGCGCAGGTTACTTTACACATTATGCGGGAGAAGGAACGATCCGAAGCGCAAAGATCTGCTATCAGGGTGAAGAAGTAGACTTGTGTCTGTGCCGTACGAAAGCACATTTCTCACAGGAAGGTAATACCAGAATTCTGACACTGGATCCGGTAGAAATTGAATTCAGCGATCTGACACTGAAGCTTCAGAGCAGACTGTATTTTGAAGAAGGAACCGGAACCATTCGAATTGAACGGGAGATCCTTGAAATGAGCAATCCGGATGCACAGGTAGAAATCAACGAATATATGGTAGCATGCTATGGAACGACCGAGTATCCGGAGGATATGAATGGAATTGTTCTCCGCTGTGAGGGCGAGGATCCGAAAGAAATCATCTATGCGTATAAATGCAGAGAAGAAAGCCTTGCGGATGCAGATGCAGTATCTGCGGTGATTCCTGCAATCGAGACGAAAGTATCTATGGAGGCATCAAAAGGCGGAGAAGGTTATGTTCGTGAAGGATATGCTTTTTCTCCAATGTTTACTCTTGGTTATAAGAAGAAAGTTGCAGATAAGGAGGTCTTTACGACATGGCTCAAGCTGGAAAAGGCAAATTAAATTACAGATGTCCGTCTTGTTTCATGAGAGATCTGGATATTGATATGTTCTACGATAAAGAGAAGGACGAATATTATTGTCTGCGGTGTCAGTTTACCGGGAAAGAAGAAGATGTTCTCGCAGGAAATGAGATGGTCAGAACCAAATATAAAGCAATGCATAAAAGATTTACGAAATATGATTTCGATTAGTCATCTGCTGACATAAGGAGGAAAGCTTTATTATGAAGAAAATGGTCTATGGAGTGGATCTCGGCTGGGCATCACAGTTGGAATCCATGGGATACCGATGGCTGAATGAAAACGGAGAAGAAACCGATATTCTTGCAGCCTCAAAAGAACTGGGAGTCAATGCCGTGCGCTTACGCGTATTTGTGAACCCGCCGGAATCGGCATACTGGCAGAAAAGAGAAAATGAAACCTGTATGCTGGGATTCTGTGATGCAAAAAACACGCTTGATATGGCAAAGCGCGTAAAAGCTCAGGGCATGAAGCTCATGATCGATTTCCACTACAGCGACCATTTCGCAGATCCGGAAATTCAGGATCCGCCGAAGGCGTGGGAACACGATACAGACGAACAGCTCATCGAACGCGTTGCAGCACATACGAGAGAAGTACTTTCCTTATTTAAAGAGAGTGGCGTGTATCCGGAATGGGTCGAAGTCGGCAATGAGATCAACAATGGAATCATGTGGCCCCACGGAAACCTGAAAAAGGCCCCGGAACAACTGGTACGTTTCCTGAACGCAGGATATGATGCTGTAAAAGAAGTATGTCCGGACAGCCAGGTTGTCACACATCTTGCCGCTGTCGTCGAAGAAGAACAATGCGTTCCCTTCCTGGATAATTTCTTCGCTCAAAACGGGAAGACCGATATCCTGGGATTTTCCTACTATCCTTACTGGCAAAAAATAGAAAGCAGCAAGGAAAAACTCGCAGGATGGCTGAAAATGTATTCTGAGAAATACCACAAACCGGTTCTGATCGCCGAAGTCGGCGGTCCGGATCAGGATGAAGAAGAAAGTTACAAAATTGTGAAAGATGCCATCGAAGCGATGAAGGAGATGGAAGACCAGGAGGAGATATGCATCTTCTACTGGGAACCGGAGGCGACATCTGCGATCCTGCCGGATCACTATCCTCTGAGCGCAGCAAAGCTTGTCGGGGATAAGAGGCTTAAGTATAATAAAGCATTGACGGCTTATCGGGATGATATGCAGGCGGCTGAATGATATTAATTGGATTTGGTAAATTAAATTGACTCGTTTTATCAAGCGAAAGATTCTGCCGGGTGACGGTAGGTCTTTCGCTTTTTTTTGGTGGTTTGGACGGGTCAAATGCAATTGAAAAAGTCAAATTAAATCTGTGCTATAGCAATAACCCATATATGAAGATTTTATTTATGGGGCATCGTGGCTCTGAAAAGTCAACGGAATTATACCGACTGAAAGAACAGATTAAATCAGAGTATGAAGTTATCAATTTTTTTAGAAGACGAGATAGATCCGGTCAATCTGAGCTACATTGATTTCATTTTTGCAGTAATGGCACAGTTGGTTAAATATGCAGAGTTTTTATATATTAAACATGCATTTCTGAGCTATTTTACGATGGCTTTATGCTTCGAATTAGTTTGTCTATTAGAGCTACTGAATGATCTTGATAAAAAAATATATATCCCATCGAGTAAAAAATATTAATAGGATTGTTTTTGATCTTAAATGCATACACACTTACGAATTTGCTGTGGCTGAAATCTGTAAATTATGGAACAAAGCAAAGTGTAACAACTGTAATTGGGGGTGTGGCAACATTCATAATCGTTGTTTTATTTCTTAAATGCAAGAAAAAAATACGAATGGAACAAAAAGGTAAAAGCTTGAAGGAACAATGTAAAAAGAAAGATATTGCAAGGGCTTACAGACTTTTTCTGGGCATAACGGTTATTATTATGTTATTTGCTTTTATTTTTGAAGCGCTTGCCATAGAGATATAGATAATTTGATTATTTAGCTGGAATAGCGGTTATTTTATATGCTGACAACAGTGTCTTATAAAAATGAAGCAAGTGCATTTTCAGTATGGGATAAAATATCGTTATTGAAGAAATCCAGTTTACTTTAGGTATGGGAAGGATTGAGACTGATAGTGTAATTTTCAATACTCTGGTCTGACTAATCGGAGGAATTATCCACTTCATAAATCTGGCACACTGGAAGGTGAAAAAGTGAATGATCTGTTTCTATATTTTTTAGAGAATGATAATTGAAAACAAACGTTGCACATGCTAAGATAATAACAAAGCATGCGAATTTCATAAAGGATTATCTTTGCGGTATTACCGCTGTCTATGGACTCAGTTCCGTCTACTTCTTTTCTGAAAATCCTGCTTGAAACTACCATAAAATATTGCAGGATTTCATATCAAAGAAGAGACTATACCTGGAAGTGATATGTTTTCCTGTAAGACAATTGCAGAAGGAGGAAAACACATGCAAGGACAAAATATTACTGCACCGGCAGAGGTAAAGACAAAATTAGACGCGATGAATTTGACAGACCGGTTTTTGTTTGATGAGACCGTAGAGGAATTGGAAATAATCTGCGGAAAAGAAGCCGTTATTATCAGGGACAGATCGATGTGTCTTTGTTGGAACCGGGGAGTACGGATTTCAATAAACTGAAAGATCTTACGACAATACTGATATCGCCGTTTGACATATTCGGGTATGAATTGTATCGCTATACGTTTGAAGAGAGATGCGTAGAAGTGCCGGAACTGAGGCTGGATGATGGCGCGAGACGCATTTTCATAAACACGAAAGGAAAGAATCCGGAAGGCTTTACAGAAGAATTTCTGGAATTGATGGAATACATCAATCATACGACAGATGAAGTAGCCGAAAAGGTAAAGAGTGAGAAAATAAAGAAGATTCATGACAGAGTCCGAACAGTTAAGGGATCGGAAAAGGTAGGAGTGAAGCTTATGCAGAAGTGGGAAGAACTGGCTTATGCGAGAGAAGAGGGAGAATTAGAAGGCGAGAAAAAGGGCGAACTGGTTCTTTTAGTAAGCCTAGTATGCAGGAAGATCAAAAGAGGACTTACTCCAGAGACAATAGCTGATCAGCTGGAGAGGGAACTTCCTGAAATAAAGAGAATATGTGATGTGATAGAAGATACTGCCGATTATGACGAGAAGAAGATTGTTGAGAAGTTAATGGAAGAAAGGATGTGTAGCTGTTAAGTGACTATGAACCCGTCCCCCAGCCACCCCTTTTGTATATTTCTAAAAAAAATGTTCAAACTATCCTTTGAGGTGATTATTTTGAACACAAATAAAAAAGAGATGGAAAGACAAAACCGACAAAAGAACCTGAACGAGTTCAACAGTATAACCCACAAAAAGGAACCGGAGAACCAGAACCAGACGCATAACATCAGGTCGGAGGAAAAGTTACGTGTTCTATTCAGCTTATAACGGACAGTCAGGTATGGATTGAGACATTTCCCGCTGAGAAATTCAATAGAAAAAATAAGTGCATTGATATTGGTCGGAATCATTTTAGCCTTTATGGTATGGAACTCTCGATTCATACTGAGGAACTGGCTGTGGAGGGCAGGCTGAGTTATGGTGCTTTGACTCCGCTGAAATATGATATTATGGGGCCGTTTTCTTTGGCTCCGTTTATGGAGTGCTGCCACAGTGTCTGGAGTATGCAGCATTCGGTTTTTGGAAGGATCATGCTGAATGGTGAGAGTTATGAATTTGACCATGCATTGGGGTATTGGGAGGGAGACCGCGGCTATTCATTTCCGAAGAAATATGTCTGGACCCATTGCTTCTTTCGGGGAGGTTCGTTGATGCTGTCTGTGGCGGAAATTCCGGTACTGGGATTTCCTTTCATAGGGAAAAGCATTTCTTTTACTGGTGTTATAGGAATTGTTTGGTGGCGTGGAAAAGAATTTCGATTTGCGACGTATCTGGGTGCGAGAGTGGTTGAAAATGCAGATGGCAGACTTCGGGTTGTACAAAAAGGGATGGAGCTGGAAGTAAGACTTCTGGAAACCGGTGGTTATCCTTTGAAAGCGCCGGAGCTGGGAAATATGGTGCGGACTATTCATGAAAGCGCATCTTGTCGTGCATTTTACCGATTACACATTCAGGGGGAATCTGTATTTGCTTTCGAGACGGAACGGGCATCCTTTGAATATGAATATTCATAATCCTATTCGGCATATACTTTATACCGGAGGTGAATGGTTTGGATTATTGTGTATGTTGTGGAGAGTATGTGCCGGAGGGAACGATGGTATGCCGGGCCTGCTGGAAGCGGTATATGGAAAATGCTGAGGAAGAGGAACCGGAAGATGAACGCAAATCTATGGCATTTCACAATATAATATGCTACGACAGGAGAAAAGAAAAATGAGGGACTGTGCAAGGAATGTTTGAGTGGGACGATATGGTTCATGATGGGCTCGGATGTGTGGTAGGGTGTTAAGTATGAGCTTTATGACAACATGTATTATTTTCTAATCATTTTAAAAGAATGCTTGAAATTTTTCCTCAAAATGCTATACTAATAGCATGCAGATATTGTTCATCGGTAGAACGCCAGCTTCCCAAGCTGGAAAGGCGGGTTCGACTCCCGTTATCTGCTTATTATGATGACGTAAGAACTTCTATTTTAAGAAGTCCTTACGTTTTTTTATTCTGATTCTTAATTATCTTTAACAAGATATAGCAGGAAATCTCCTATCTCTATAGGTGGCGGGATGAGTAGATAAGAGTGTTCACAAAGAACCGGTTGCCACAGGCTACAGTTCTGTTATAGAATAAATTCAAAGACAAAATCTTTATCAAGATCAAATTGGCAAGGAACAAATTCATCTCAGAAAGGAACAAACAAAATGAAAAATACGACGACAAAAATTTTAAAATTCGTGATTCCGCTTTTAATCGCCTGCATTTCGATCTTTGTGTTAGCAAAATATGCAGCTTCCCCGGAGCTACATGCGAATACGATCCGGTCATTGGATGAGAAGAAAACGACGGTCATGGAGCTCACTGCGGCTTCAACGGCAACTTCGGCGGCGATTACTCTGATTCCGGGCGATACAGCGACGCCGATCGCGGAGAAGCTTGCCGATCTCAGCGGCTATTTCCTCATCGTTCTCTGTGCGATTTATCTGGAAAAGTATCTGGTCACTATTACGGGATATGCGGCGTTCGTGGTTTTGATTCCCGCCGCGTGTGTGCTGTATTCGTCCAGCGTTTTTGTGAAAGGAAGGGCATGCAGGAGGATGGCAAATAAACTGCTGGCTTTTGCGTGTGCGATCGTTCTGATTATCCCTGCAAGTGTCAAGGTGTCAAATCTGATTGAAGCAACATACCAGTCTTCCATCAACGAGACCATTGATTCGGCGAGAGAAACGGCGGAAGAATTGGAGGAGAGTGCGGAAGAAGAGGAAAGCTCAACGGGGATTTTCTCGAAGATCAAAGACGGGGTGTCCGGAATTACCGAACAGGCTGAGCAGATGTTGAATCAGTTCCTGGAATCGCTTGCGATCATGCTGGTGACTTCCTGCATTATCCCGATACTTGTGATTCTGTTTTTTGTATGGATTATCAAAATGCTGTTCGGGGCGAATCTGAATCTGACAAAATTGGAGTGATGTTATGCAGAAAATATTGATTGTTGAAGATGATGAAAAATTAAGACATGAGCTGGAGATATTCCTACAGCGAAATGGGTATGAGGCATTTGGACTGGAGAATTTCGAACGGACGCTGGAGGAGATTCTCGGCGCGGATGCGAATCTGATCCTGCTGGATATCAACCTTCCGAATGTTGACGGGGAGTATCTGCTGAAAGAGGTCAGGAAGGCGTCGGATGTTCCGGTCATTATGATCACCAGCCGAAACAGTGAGATGGATGAACTTTTATCCCTGCATTATGGGGCGGACCATTATGTGACGAAGCCATTTAACACGCAGATCCTTCTTGCGAAGATCAGGGGTATCTTGAAAAGAACCGGAAATCTGGCTATGCAGGATCGGATTAGCTGTGGAAGTTTTGTACTGAATCTGTCGAAGAGTCAGGTGGAGAAAGATGGGAAGGCAGTAGAGCTCACTGCAAATGAACTGAAGATCATGAAATGTCTGATCCGGTCCAAGGGCAGTATCGTGTCCAGAGAAGATATCATGAATGAACTGTGGGACAATGAGGCATTTATCGATGACAATACCCTGACCGTAAATATGACGAGAATACGCAAGAAGATGGAAGAAATCGGAATGAAGGATGTCATTGTGACAAAGAGAGGGCAGGGATATCTTTTATCCGTATAAGAAAATATAGAAAACGGGAGGCGGCGATAACATGAGCTTTGGAAGGTATTTAAAAGATAGGTGGAAGACGCTTGTGCTCTTGATCTTCGCGGTGGCAACCGGAGAGATTTTCCTTCTGATTTATCCGGTGCACTGGGTGATACGACTGTATCTGGGAGTGAGTATCCTGCTTTTATTTTTGTTGGGTACATATCTGGAATTCCGTTCCAAAAAGGAATTTTATCTGGAAACTGCAGAGAAAATGGAGAAACTTCGGGAAAAATATCTGATCATGGAGATGCTTCCCGAGACATCCTGTGTGGAGGAGGAGCAGCTTCGGGAGATCCTGCAGGATGCGGGGAAGTCGATGGCGGAAAATGTGAATGTTTACAAGCGGATCCAGGAAGAGTACAAGGAGTATATTGAACTGTGGATCCATGAGATTAAGCTTCCGATCGCGACTTCGAAGATGATTATCGAGAACAACCGCAGTGAGGTGACGAGAAGTATCGAGGAAGAACTGACGGAGATTGAACAGTATGTGGAACAGGCACTTTATTATGCAAGGAGCAGTCACGCGAATAAAGACTATTTTGTGGCAGAATGTAAGCTGAAGCAGATTGTAAATGAAGCGGTGAAGCAGAATCGGCAGAGTCTGATCCGGCAAAAGATCCGGATTGAGATCGATATTTCCGATCAAACCGTGTTCACAGATGCAAAATGGTGTCAGTTTATCCTGAATCAGATCATTTCAAACAGTATGAAATACCGGAAAGAGGAAGGTGCTGTGATACGCTTCTCGGCAGAAGAACGAAAAGAGCAGACCATTCTCGGCATTTGGGATAACGGCATTGGAATCCGACCGGAGGAGATCGGAAGAGTATTTGAAAAAGGATTTACCGGGAGCAACGGGCGGAGCCGAAAGAAATCGACCGGAATAGGACTGTATCTTTGCAAGAAACTTTGCGATAAGCTGGGGCTTGGAATTACGCTTACATCGGAAGAAGGAAACGGATGTCTGGTGAAACTGATTTTCCCGAAGAGCAGCTTTTCATTGACCGAATAAGAAGAAAGCTTACGATTCCGTAAGGTTTTCGTAAGCTGTATCGATGGCTGGTAAGAGAGGAAAAGCTTATGATGGAGTTACGAAAAGGAGGAACACATCATATGAAACACATATTAGAAGTAAAGGAAATCGAAAAATATTATGGAAATAAATCCAATCTTACAAAGGCCATTGATCAGATCAGTTTTTCGGTGGATAAGGGTGAATTTGTGGGGATCATGGGAGCCGGCGGAAGCGGAAAGACGACGCTGCTTAACTGCATTTCCACGATCGACAGGGTGACGGCAGGGCACATTTTCATCAATGGGATGGATATCACCCGTTTAAAGGGAAATGGACTGAACAAATTCCGCAGAGAAGAGCTGGGATTTATTTTCCAGGATTTTAATCTTCTCGACACGCTCACGGCTTATGAGAATATTGCGCTGGCGCTAACGATTCAGAGAGTGAAACCTGTGGAGATCGAAGAACGGGTGAATCAGATAGCCATGCAGCTTGGAATCACGGATATCCTGAAGAAATATCCCTATCAGGTGTCCGGTGGACAGAAACAACGGATCGCGGCGGCGAGAGCGATCGTCACAAATCCGCAGCTGATCCTGGCGGATGAGCCGACCGGCGCGCTGGACTCCAAGGCGGCGAGACAGCTTCTGGAAAATATGGAGCTTTTGAACCGCTCGATGGATGCGACAATCCTGATGGTCACGCATGATGCATTTACTGCAAGTTATGCGGATCGGATCCTTTTTATCAAGGACGGCAGGATTTTCAATGAGATCATGAAAGGAACGGGAGGACGTAAAGAGTTTTTTGAAAAGATCATTGAGGTTGTCACGCTTCTGGGAGGTGAATTGAACGATGTTATTTAAGATGTCGGTAAAAAACATCCGGAAGAGTATCAAAGATTATACCATTTATTTTCTGACCCTGATCCTTGGCGTGGCGATCTTCTATATGTTCAATTCACTGGACAGCCAGGAGGCCATGCTTGTGGTCAACAGCTCAACGCGCCAGATCGTGAAACTGATGGTGGGGATGATCAATTATGTGTCTGTATTTGTGGCGGTGATCCTGGGATTTCTGATCGTGTATGCCAATAATTTCCTGATTAAGAGAAGAAAGCGGGAATTCGGACTTTACATGACGCTTGGAATGGGGAAAAGGCAGATTTCGGGGATCCTTCTCGGGGAAACGTTTCTGATCGGTCTGATCTCGCTTGTGGTGGGGCTGGTGATTGGCGTGTTCGGATCTCAGCTGATGTCAATTCTGGTTGCGAAACTGTTCCAGGCGGATATGAGTGAATATCAGTTTGTATTTTCCGAGGCGGCCTGCTGGAAGACTTGTGCATATTTTGGCGTGATGTATGCGGCTTCGATGGTTTTGAATATCGTTATCATTTCTCGATACAAACTGATCGATCTGATCAGTGCGGAGAAGAAGAACGAAAAGGTTCGGATGAAGAATCCGGTGATCTGTGTGCTGGTGTTTCTGGCGGCGGCTGTCACACTGGGAACTGCATATTATATGGTGACGGGCGGACTTACACAGCTGGATCATATGAATCAGCTGGTTATTCCGATTCTCATGGGAATCGTATCGACCTTCCTGATTTTCTGGTCGGTATCGGGACTTGCCCTGAAGGTGGTACAGATGAGAAAAGAGCTGTATCTGAAGGATTCGAATATTTTCGTGCTGAGGCAGATTCACAACCGGATCAATACGACGGTCGTCAGCATGACGATCATCTGTCTTTTGCTGTTTATGACGATTACGGTCCTCTCAACTGCGCTTTCGCTGAACCGGGTTTTGACGCAGGATCTGGAGGAGATGACACCGGTAGACCTTAATCTGTATAAAACAGCGAATCTTCCGGACAATGGAGATTACACACAGCTACAGATCGAGGATTCCCAAAAACCGATCAGTGACACACTGAAGGAAAACGGGCTGGATATGAAGGTACTGAAGGATGTGACGGAAGTTGCTACTTACACGTCGACGGAGTGGACATGGGAGACTTCACTTCAGAGCGTGATAGAAAGTGCAAAAGAGAACTATCCGATGCTTATGTATGACACGGCGGAGGAAATCATAAAATTGTCCGATTATAACAAGATCGCACGGCTCTATGGCAACAGGGAATATGAACTGGCGGAAGATGAATATCTCGTGCTGTGTGATTTTGATAATATGAAGAATCTGAGAGACATGGCGCTGAAAAACGGCAGTGAAGTTGCGATTGGCGGAAAGGTATATCATTCCAGATATCCGGAATGCCAGGAAGGCTATCTTGTGATCTCCACTAGTCATACTAATACCGGCCTGATGGTTGTACCGGACAGCTGTCCCCTCAATGAAGATATGAAGGAAAGATATTATCTCATGGCAGATTACAATGCGGATACAAAAGAAGAGAAATATCAGACCGAAGCGATGTTCACAAATTACGGCGACGGGGATCATGAGCTTATGGGAAATCTGGAAGAGAAACAGATCCGGCTGGACGGGGTATCCAAAATTTCGATCATCGAATCCAGCAAAGGGCTATCGACCATCATCAGTTTTATCGCTATTTATCTGGGGATCATTTTCCTGATCGCAAGCTCTGCGATACTGGCACTCAAGGAACTTACAGAGAACTCCGATAATCGCCACCGTTATACGATTCTGAGAAAAATCGGAATGGATGAAAAGATGATTCATCAGACGCTGTTTCGGCAGATCGGTATTTTCTTTATGGCACCTTTGATCCTGGCAGTCGTTCATTCCATATTCGGGATCCAGTTTGCGTTAAAGATTGTAGCTGTTCAGGTGGAAACGAGGGAAATGCTCCCGTCGGTTATTGCAACTGCAGTATTTCTGATCCTGGTTTATGGGGGATATTTCCTTGCAACCTATATGGAGAGCAAAAACATTATAAGAGAAGCATAAGGAAAGGCAGAGCGGGTCTCTGCCTTTCTGTTGTTAATATGTTTTTGCCTGCTCACCGAAATCGGGATGGTCACGTAGAAAGTCGGCTAATATGGAGATGAATTCACTGGAAGTTGGTTTTTCAAACAGAGGATATCCCAGAATGGGTGCCAGTATTTTATCTTCATTCTGGTTCCAGTAACTGGTGATTAAAGTGCGGATAGCTGCTTCTACACAGACATTGGAAACGCCATATTCTTTACCGACCATAACATAAAGGTTCTTGGTAACTTTTCTCAGATATTCCTGGTGCTCGAAAACAAGAGCTACTGCACATGCAAGATAGTTAAAACCGGCATAGCTGGAGCGCATTCCAATTTTTCTTAACAGTAGTAAAGCTGTTTCCATAAAATTCCTCCTCCGTGCACCTCCCGACTAAATGAACTATTTATACAATACTTTAAAATTATTACAAAATACAATTTTCGATAAAAATAGATAAATTTCGATAAATATTTTTTCTTATTTGGCACGAAACGTGTCGAAAATTGCAATTTCAGGGGGAGAAAAGGTGAAACTAAAGAAACAGATCATGAAAAGAACGACCAGAAAGATCAATAAGGGCAGAGGAAGCAGATGACAGTTTTGAATGACAAGCTGATAGCTAAGAGAGAAGGTAATGATCACGCTGGCAAGGAAAGTAAGGATATCCAGAATCAGACAATGGTTCCCCCAGATTCCCGTGTAGGTATAGAAAATGATGACCATGGATATTGTACCGGTAAAGAGGCCGGTCATATATGCCTGAAAATAGGAAGGATAGGAGCGCATGAAGAATGGCCATCCTGCAATCATATAGAGAAAAGAAGGAAAAAACACAAGCTTCATATGTTCCCATGTGGATTCATTTACCGGAGCAAACATAGCAACGAGTGGATTTTCCATACTGTATTCATATGCAAAATGAAGGAGTGTTCCGGCAATCGCCGTAAAAAGAATCCCGGCAATGGTGTAGTGGTAAAGATGTCTGTTCATAAGAGTCCCCCAAGGCTTCTTTGATATTTGCAAATATTATATGAGAAAAATGAAAAATAATACACGAAAATGATGTCGTCCGATAAGATGTCGATTATAGAGTGTGTGTACAGAAAAGACAAATGTTTGTAAAAGATGAATTTGAATTTGCTAAAATGGTTTTGGTATGATATAATTGTGCGATAATAAAGAAAACATAAGAAGGGTGAAGAATCATGAATCTACTTTATAAGAGCACCAGAAATTCTGAAAAGACAGTAACAGCTTCCCAGGCAATCCTGAAAGGGCTTGCAGAAGACGGAGGATTATTCGTCCCGGCTTCAATTCCAAAACTTCCGGTGAGCCTTGGGGAACTTAAGAATATGAACTATCAGGAAACAGCATATGCAGTCATGAAAGAGTTCCTGACCGATTTTACAGAGGAAGAGCTTAGAAACTGTATTACAAAAGCATATGACAGTAAATTCGATACAGAGGATATTGCGCCGCTTGCAAAGGCACATGACGCGTATTTCCTGGAATTGTATCATGGGGCAACGATTGCGTTTAAAGATATGGCACTCTCCATTCTTCCGCATCTTCTTACAACTTCTGCAAAGAAGAATCAGGTGAAAAATGAGATCGTGATTCTGACTGCTACTTCCGGAGATACAGGGAAGGCAGCGCTGGCCGGTTTCGCGAATGTGGAAGGAACGAAGATCATCGTGTTCTATCCGAAGAATGGCGTGAGCAAGGTTCAGGAGCTTCAGATGGTCACACAGAAAGGTGACAATACATCTGTCATTGCGATCCATGGAAATTTTGATAATGCGCAAAGCGGTGTGAAAGCGATGTTTGAGAACAAAAAGCTGGCGAAAGAGCTGGATCAGGCGGGATATCAGTTTTCTTCCGCTAATTCGATCAATATCGGACGTCTGGTGCCGCAGATCGTTTATTATGTGTATGCATATGGTAAACTGCTGCAGAATGGAGAAATTGAGGAAGGTGAAGAAATCAATGTTGTCGTACCGACCGGTAATTTCGGAAATATTCTTGCTGCATATTATGCGAAGAATATGGGACTTCCGATTGCGAAACTGATCTGTGCATCGAATGAGAATAAAGTACTCTATGATTTCTTCCAAACCGGTACTTATGATAAAAACAGAGAGTTTATTCTGACGACTTCACCGTCCATGGATATTCTGATTTCAAGCAATCTGGAGCGTCTGATTTACCAGATCGCGGGTGGAGACGCAAAGAAGGATCAGGAGCTGATGAACGACTTCAAATCAAAAGGAGTGTATGCGATTACGGAAGAGATGAAAAAGAATCTGGCGGATTTTGAGGCAGGGTATGCTACTGAAGAACAGGTAAAACAGACGATTCATGATCTTTACACGGATACGGGGTATGTGATCGATACCCATACAGCAGTTGCTGCATCCGTATACAATGAATACAGAAAGAATACCGGAGATACGACAAAGACGGTGATTGCTTCTACGGCAAGTCCTTATAAATTTGCAAGAAGTGTTATGACTGCAATTGACGCGTCCTATGATGCCATGGAGGAATTTGAACTGATCGATGAGCTTCATAAAGTTTCACAGATGGATATACCGAATGCGATTGAAGAAATAAGAAATGCAGAGATTCGTCACACTACGGAATGTGATATCGATCAGATGGAAGCATCCGTAAAAGCTGTACTCGGTGTAGTTTAATTAAAAGGAGTGACGAAGAACGATGAGTGATATCAATGTGGTTTTCGGAGTAATCGGGCTGGCTTGCGGAATCTATGTTTTCTATGCCTGCTTTCAATTGAAGGTAAAAGGGCTGATTAATACAAGCATTCTGCTTCCGAAATCAATCGACCCGGACAAGTGCCGTGACAAGGTGGGGTATATTAAAGAAGTATTTCCGAAGATGCTGCTGTTTGGAACCGTCATCACCGCATATGGTGTGATTGAGCTTGTAAATACATATGTCGTGGAAGTCGGCGCTTTACTTGCAGTTTTTATGATACTTCCTTTTGTCGTTCTGATCTGGTTTGGAGTTACGATTTCCCGTCTGAATAAGAAATATTTCCAGGATTCGTAAGAGGAGAATAAAAATGGCGGAATTTACACATTTTAACACTCACGGTGATGCCATTATGGTTGATGTGAGTGAAAAAAAGGATACCTTACGAGAAGCAACTGCCCGGGGAAGGATTCTGATGAACAAGGAATGCTTTCAAAAAGTGCGGGATGGTCAGATGAAGAAAGGGGATGTGCTTCAGGTTGCCCGTGTTGCCGGCATCATGGGAACGAAGAAAACATCGGATCTGATACCGCTTTGCCATATTCTTAATCTGAGTAAGGTGGAAATTGATTTTGAACTCCATGAGGATACTTGCTCGATTATTGCAGCCTGTACGGCACGCACTGTCGGAAAGACCGGTGTGGAAATGGAGGCCTTGACCGGAGTAAGCGTTGCCCTGCTGACAATTTATGACATGTGTAAAGCTGTGGATAAATCGATGGAAATCGGGGAAATCTATCTATGTCGTAAAAGCGGTGGTAAGAGCGGGCTGTTCGTTTCACCAAGAGAGGATAAACCTGACGGAAACGAAGATGTCATATAAAAAATAAAAGGAAAAGATAGATTTACAGTATTAGAGTTGAAAAAAAATAAATAATACGCTATAATTGTTTTTAGAAACCTGGGGTGTTCGATATATCCGTATTTTTGAACCTACAAAACTTTAAACGGGATTCCTATATCTCTGTAATATGTCAAGCCCTCATCGCGCAGGGGAAGGCAGAAAAGCAGATGCGGTCGCCCACCTAGCTATGGCTAGGAGTCAAAAAACGGTCAACGGCATTTCGGGGGAAACAAAAGAGAAAAAGGCAGCTGCTAAGGCGGCTGCCTTTTAAATATGTGCGCGATAATGGAGTGGTTATATGAAAAAATATATAAAACGGGCAATGGCACTATCAAATCGAATCGGCAGGAATCATACCGGTGCATATGCAGCTCAGTCAGCTTATTTCTTTATTTTAAGTCTGATTCCGATCATTCTGCTTCTACTTACGATCGTACAGTATACTCCGGTTACGAAAGCGGACGTAATGACGGCAATGGTAATGGTCTTCCCGGAAAAGAATATGCAGGATTTTATTATAGGCATTGTGAATCAGGTTTATAATCAATCACGGACTGTTATTCCGGTCACTGCAGTTGTTGCACTCTGGTCGGCAGGAAAAGGCGTACTTGCGATGAGCAACGGATTGAACTATAGTTATGAGATTCGAGAAACAAGAAATTATGTGTTTATGAGGATCCGGGCATCTTTTTATACCATATTGTTTATTATTGCGATCGTACTCGGACTGGTACTGTCTGTGTTTGGAAATAGCATAAGCCTGTTTATCAATACCCGGTTTCCATTTATGAAAGAGACAACGGAGTCGATTCTTGAGATGCGTACATTTATAACGTTTGCAATCCTGCTGGGATTTTCTCTTATGATCTATCGGTTTCTTCCGAACCACAAGGTCCGGGTTAGAGAACAGATTCCCGGTGCAGTCTTTACCGCAGTGGGATGGCAGGTGATTTCGTTCATCTTTTCGATGTACCTGACTATATTCCAGGGGTTCAGCGGATTATACGGAAGTATGACGGCAATCATTCTTGTTATGCTGTGGCTGTATTTCTGCATGTATGCGATACTTCTTGGTGGCTTGCTTAATTGTATATGGCAGGAAAATAAGAAAAAGAGTGGGGAAACAGCTTGACATAAAAAAAACATATGTTACAATAATTAGGTATATGTTGAAAAGGCTTAGACCGTGTAAGTAGAGCACTGTTTTCCAACAGAGAGAGGGGATCTCCGGCTGTAAGTTCCCTCGGGTTCAGACAGGAATCGAATTTCCCACGCGAGCTGCGTTTTTGAAAGTATCAGTAGAGAACGACGTCCCTGCACGTTACGCAGTCCGAGTGCTTGTTCATTTGAGCAGGAAACAGGGTGGTACCGCGAGTTTCTCGTCCCTATCAGGGGACGAGTTTTTTTTGCCATGCAAATGTCAAAAAGGTCCGGCTGACCTTTATTTAGTTGTCAAAAGGAGGAAATTATGAAAGAAAGACTTGAGAGCATCAAACAAGAGGCGATCAGACAGATTCAGGCTTCTGATGTACCGGAAAAACTGAATGATGTACGTGTGAGATTTCTTGGAAAAAAGGGAGAACTCACCGCAGTTTTAAAAGGAATGAAGGATGTAGCACCGGAGGAGCGTCCGAAGGTAGGACAGCTTGTCAATGAGACCCGAGCAGCAATCGAAGAGCTCCTTGAAGAAACCAAGAAGAAGATGGATGCTGCGATCCGTGAAGAAAAATTAAAACAGGAAGTAATCGATGTCACACTTCCTTCCAAAAAGAATATGGTAGGACATCGCCATCCGAATACGATCGCCTTAGAAGAAGTAGAACGTATCTTCATCGGAATGGGATACGAAGTGATCGAAGGACCGGAGATCGAATATGACGAATACAATTTCGAAAAATTAAACATTCCGGCAGATCATCCGGCAAAAGACGAACAAGATACCTTCTATATCAATAAAGAAATCGTACTGCGTACCCAGACCTCCCCGGTTCAGGCACGTGTAATGGAACAGGGCAAACTTCCGATCCGTATGATTTCCCCGGGACGCGTTTTCCGTTCCGACGAAGTAGATGCAACCCATTCACCATCCTTCCATCAGATCGAAGGACTTGTCATTGATAAGAACATTTCCTTCGCTGACCTGAAAGGGACATTGGAAGTATTCGCAAAAGAACTTTTCGGACCCGAAACCAAGACTAAGTTCCGCCCGCACCACTTCCCATTCACCGAACCAAGCGCCGAAGTAGACGTTTCCTGCTTCAAATGCGGCGGCAAAGGATGCCGTTTCTGCAAAGGCTCCGGTTGGATCGAAATCCTCGGATGTGGAATGGTACACCCACATGTCCTCGAAATGTGCGGCATTGACCCCAAAGAATACACCGGCTTCGCATTCGGCGTAGGTCTCGAACGTATCGCACTGCTGAAATACGAAATCGATGATATGCGGCTGCTGTATGAAAATGATATTAGATTTTTGAGACAATTTTAGCGCTGGCAATGAGCAGTGCGAAAAAAGACTGATAAGCATACGCGGGTGCTTGCACACAAGCGAATGCTTATCCGGCTTTTTTCATAGGGCGAAGCCCGTAAAGCGAGAAGGAGCGAAGCGGAATCGAGCTTAGCACTGCGGAGAAAAACATTCAGCGAGAGAGCGAAGCGGAATCGAGCTTAGCACTGCGGAGAAAAACATTCAGCGAGAGAGCGAAGCGGAATCGAGCTTAGCACTGCAGAGAAAAACATTCAGCGAGAGAGCGAAGCGAATCGAGCTTAGCACTGCGGAGAAAAACATTCAGCGAGAGAGCGAAGCGAATCGAGCTTACCAGACACAAACAAATAAAGAGGAGAAAAAGTATGAATACTTCATTATCATGGATTAAAGCGTATGTTCCTGACCTCGATGTGACCGCCCAGGAATATACAGATGCAATGACGCTTTCAGGAACCAAAGTAGAAGGTTATGAAAAGCTGGATGCAGATTTAGATAAAATTGTAATCGGTCAGATTGAAAAAATTGAAAAACATCCGGATGCCGACAAACTGATTATCTGTCAGGTCAATGTGGGAACAGAGACAGTACAGATCGTTACCGGAGCACCGAACGTAAAAGAAGGAGACAAAGTTCCGGTCGTTCTGGACGGCGGACGCGTTGCCGGTGGACATGAGCCGGGACAGAGAGTTGCCGGAGGAATCAAGATCAAGAAAGGAAAACTCCGCGGAGTAGAGAGCTGCGGTATGATGTGCTCGATCGAAGAACTCGGCTCTGACAGAAATATGTATCCGGAAGCACCGGAATATGGAATCTATATCTTCGGTGACGATGCGGTTGTAGGAGAGAGCGCAATCAAGGCACTGGGACTGGACGATGTAGTATTTGAATATGAAATCACATCCAACCGTGTAGATTGTTTCAGTGTGGTGGGAATTGCAAGAGAAGCGGCAGCGACATTTGGCAAAGAATTTCACCCGCCGGTAGTGACTCCGACCGGAAACGATGAGGACGTTAACGATTATATCAAAGTGCGTGTGGAAAATACAGATCTTTGCCCGCGTTACTGCGCAAGAGTTGTTAAGAATATTAAGATTGGCCCGTCTCCGAAATGGATGCAGAGAAGACTGGCTTCCGTTGGAATCCGCCCGATCAACAACCTGGTTGATATCACCAACTATGTTATGGAAGAATATGGACAGCCGATGCATGCATACGATCTGGATACGATTGCCGGACATCAGATTGTAGTTCGTAATGCTGAAAAGGGAGAGAAATTTGTCACACTGGATGGACAGGAACGTGAAATGGACGATTCCGTTCTGATGATCTGTGACGGGGAAAAGGCAGTAGGTATTGCCGGTATCATGGGTGGCGAGAACTCCATGATCACCGATCATGTTCAGACCATGTTATTTGAAGCAGCCTGCTTTGACGGAACCAATATCCGTAAATCAAGCAAAAAAGTCGGACTTCGTACCGATGCTTCCGGAAAATTCGAAAAAGGTCTGGATCCGAACAATGCTCAGGCAGCCATCGACCGCGCATGCCAGTTGGTTGAAGAAATGGGAGCAGGTGAGGTCGTCGGAGGAATGGTAGATGTTTATGGCAAGAAGAAAGAGCCGGTAAGAGTACCGTTTGACGCAGATGCAATCAATGCACTTCTGGGAACCGATATTCCGGAAGCGGATATGCTCGGATATTTTGAAAAAATCGGACTGGAATATGACGCTGACGCGAAGGAAGTGATTGCACCGACATTCCGTCATGACTTATTCCGCCTTGCCGATCTTGCAGAAGAGGTTGCAAGATTCTACGGATATGATAACATTCCGACTACTCTCCCAAGCGGCGAAGCTACTACCGGTAAGCTTTCCTTCAAGAATCGAGTGGAAGATGTTGCAAAGGATATTGCTGAATTCTGTGGTTTCAGTCAGGGAATGACCTATTCCTTTGAAAGCCCGAAGGTATTTGATAAATTACTCCTTGATGAGGATGATGTGCTTCGTCAGGCAATTCCGATCATGAATCCGCTTGGGGAAGATTACAGTATTATGAGAACGATTTCTCTCAATGGTATGCTGACTTCTCTGGCAACTAATTATAACAGAAGAAATAAAAATGTACGCCTGTACGAAATGGGAAATATTTATCTTCCGAAAAGCCTTCCGCTTACGGAACTTCCGGACGAGCGTATGCAGTTTACACTTGGAATGTACGGAGAAGGCGATTTCTTCAGTATGAAGGGAATCGTAGAAGAGTTCTTCGAAAAAGTAGGTCTTCATAAGAAAGAGACCTACGATCCGAATGCCGGAAAGAACTTCCTGCACCCGGGACGTCAGGCTAACATCATTTACGAAGGAAGAGTTGTAGGATATCTGGGCGAGGTTCATCCGCAGGTGGCAGATAATTACGGAATCGGAGAACGTGCCTATGTTGCAGTGATTGATATGCCTGAAATCGTGGAACTCGCTACATTTGACAGAAAATACGAAGGCATTGCAAAATATCCGGCGGTAAGTCGTGATATCAGTATGGTTGTTCCAAAGGAGATTCTTGTCGGACAGATTGAAGAGGTGATCGAGAAGAAGGGCGGCGCTTATCTGGAAAGCTACAAACTCTTCGACCTCTATGAGGGAGCACAGATCAAACCGGGATTTAAATCTGTTGCATACTCAATTACCTTCCGTGCAAAAGACAGAACCCTGGAGGAAGCCGATGTATCTGCAGCTATGAAGAAGATCCTGAAAGCTTTGGAAGAAATGGGAATTGAATTGAGACAATAATAAGAGTAATAATCAGAGAAATGAGGAGACCGTATCTTGTATACGGTCTCTTTAATGACGTATATGCAGAAAGGAAAACAGAATGAAGAAAGAGGATTTTTATTTTGATCTGCCGGAGGAACTGATCGCACAGGATCCGCTTGAAGATCGTTCCGGTTCACGGCTTCTGGTTCTGGATAAGGAAACCGGTGAGACGGAGCACCATATTTTCCGTGAAATCGTAAACTACCTGAACCCGGGAGACTGCCTTGTGATCAATGATACAAAGGTTATTCCGGCGCGTCTGATCGGAGAGAAGGAAGGAACCGGTGCAAAGGTGGAAGTACTTCTTCTGAAACGGAAAGAGAATGATATCTGGGAAACACTGGTGAAGCCGGGAAGAAAGATGAAACCGGGAGCACGTCTGGTTTTTGGAAACGGGCTTCTGAAAGCGGAAGTGATCGGGGTGGTAGAAGAAGGAAACCGTCTGATCCGATTCGAATATGAGGGGATTTTTGAAGAAATCCTGGATCAGCTGGGACAGATGCCACTTCCGCCGTATATCACGCACCAGTTGGAGGATAAAAACCGCTATCAGACCGTATACGCAAAGCATTCCGGTTCTGCGGCAGCGCCGACAGCGGGGCTGCATTTTACACCGGAGCTATTGGATGAGATCAAGGAGAAAGGCGTGGAGATTGCCCATGTGACCCTGCATGTGGGACTTGGCACATTTCGCCCGGTAAAAGTCGAGAATATTCAGGAGCATCATATGCATTCCGAATTTTACCGGATCGAGCAGAGCGAAGCAGATAAGATCAATCGGGCAAAAGGGGAAGGACACCGGGTTATCTGCGTGGGAACAACGAGCTGCAGGACAGTGGAATCCGCAGCAGACGAAAATGGACGATTGCGAGAATGCAGTGGATGGACAGAAATCTTTATTTATCCGGGATACAAATTCAAAGTTCTGGATGCGCTGATCACGAATTTCCATCTGCCGGAATCGACCCTGATCATGCTGGTTTCTGCACTGGCAGGAAGAGAACACGTTCTGGCTGCATATGAGGAAGCAATTCGGGAAAGATACCGTTTCTTCAGTTTCGGGGATGCGATGTTCATACGATAATGTAGTAAGGAAAAGGAAAGGGAAAATGGTAAAGGATTTGACGGTCGGAAGACCGGAGAGTGTGCTTTGGAGGTTTTGCCTGCCATTGTTCGGAAGTGTTGTTTTTCAACAGCTTTATAATATTGCGGACAGTCTTGTAGCAGGAAAATTTGTCGGAGAGAATGCGTTGGCGGCAGTGGGGAACAGTTATGAGATCACTTTGATATTCATCGCGTTTGCATTCGGATGTAACATTGGGTGCTCGGTGATCGCCTCTCAGCTTTTTGGGGCGAAAAAATACAATGATATGAAAACGGCAATCTATACGGCGCTGATTTCAAGTGGTGTATTATGTGCAATGCTGATGCTTGGAGGACTCCTGTTAGGAGGGCAATTGTTGCAGCTTATCCATACACCGGAGAATATACTTGCAGATTCCAAACTCTATCTGGACATTTATATCTGGGGATTGCCATTTATGTTTTTCTATAATATTGCAAATGGTATTTTTTCGGCTTTGGGAGATTCGAAGACACCGTTTGTGTTTCTGGCTTTATCATCTACGTCAAATATTGCGGTTGATATTCTGTTTGTCACAGTGTTGAAGATGGGAATTGCCGGAGTGGCATGGGCGACTTTTCTGTGCCAGGGGGTGAGCTGTGTGCTTGCAATGATCGTGGTGTTCCGGAGACTTGCCGGTATTCATACGGAAGGGAATCTGGATGTGTTTTCCTGGAAACTTTTTAAGAAAATTGCGGTTATCGCCGTGCCGAGTATTCTACAGCAAAGCTTTGTTTCTGTAGGGAATATTATCATACAGAGTGTGATCAACAGTTTCGGAGCGGGAGTGATTGCCGGTTATTCTGCGGCAATCAAGCTCAACAATCTGGTTATCACATCGTTTACGACTCTGGGAAATGGAATTTCCAATTACACAGCCCAAAATCTCGGGGCAAAGAAACCGGACAGAATCCGGGAGGGAATGCGTGCCGGGATCAAGATGGTATGGGGCCTGTGTGTACCGCTGGTGTTATTATACCTTCTGGCGGGCAAAATGCTTCTGCTCCTTTTTATGAATCAGGATTCGGTGACGGCACTGGCGACCGGGAATCAGTTCCTGAGGATCGTGGCACCGTTCTATTTTGTGGTATCAGTGAAACTGGTTGCTGACGGTATTCTGCGAGGAGCAGGAATGATGAAACAATTTATGATTGCCACTTTTGCGGATCTGATTCTCAGAGTAGCACTTTCGATCGTATTTTCAAAGGTGATCGGCCTTGGTCCCGTCGGAATCTGGCTGTCGTGGCCGGTGGGATGGACTTCGGGAATGCTGCTTTCAGTCTTGTTTTACAGAAAGAGTCCGTGGATGAAGAAAATGAATAAAGAAAAGAACAGCTTCTAAAGGAGAAGCTGTTCCAATTCCCGTATATTCTGAATCCGTACTTCGGCTTCCGGAACCTCGCCAAAACCGTATTCCGCAAAGATGAACGGAACACCGGCTTTTTGGCAGGCATCATAATCTCCCATGGTGTCACCGATATAGCAGACGTCTTTTAAATGGTTTTTTCCCATTAAAATGCGGATGCTCTCATTCTTGGGCCGTCCTGTCTGGCCGAAGCAGAGTGTATCTTTTACAAAAGGACCCAGGTTCGTTCCTTCAAGAAAAACTTCAATGTATCCACATTGACAATTGCTGACGATATAGAGATCAAATTTCTCGGACAGTGCCTGGAAAGCTTCCCGCACACCGGGATAAAGGGTTCCTGGCTCTGTGGCGAGCAGCCGGTTTTCGTATGCAAAGCAGAGATCTCCAAGGCGGCTGCGATCTTCCTCTGAGAAGGAAGGAAAGAGTGCGGCTGTGATTTCGTTCATGGTTTTGCCGAATAAAGATTTGATCTTTGCGGCAGTCAGATCGGCGGGAAGATCTGAATTTTCATTTATGGCCTGGTTCCAGGAACGGGCGACGACTTCAGTCGAATCCCAAAGTGTTCCGTCTACATCAAAAATAATTCCATCCATTTTTAATATCCTCCGGAAATAGTTTGTAAAATTTGTACTATTATAACATAGAAGAAAACATGCGTCAAAATTTGAATCAGGATTGTTTCTGTAAAAATGTAAAAAATAAAGACGCGTTATAGAAAAAAATGAAGTTGAATTTGTGCATATTTCCTAATGCATCAAAATATGGTGTTTTTTCTATTGACAAACAGGAGGATTTGGTGTAAGATTTCAAACATAATTTTAAACAGAGTGCGCTCTGTTTGTTGGGAGGAAAAAGAATATGAGAAATGTGAAAAAATGGTTAGCCGTTGCTATGGTTGCCGCGATGACCGTATCGATGGCAGCAGGCTGTGGCTCAAAAAGTGAAGGAGAAAAAAGCAGCGGCTCAGACAGTGAAGTAATCAAGATCGGTGCAATCGGACCGGTTACCGGTGCAGCAGCTGTTTATGGACAGGCTGTTAAGAATGGTGCTGAACTGGCAGTTGAAGAGATCAATGCAGCCGGCGGTATCAACGGAGCACAGGTTGAATTCAAATTCGAAGATGATGAGCATGATGCAGAGAAAGCAGTTAATGCATACAATAACCTGAAAGACTGGGGAATGCAGGCACTCCTCGGAACCGTAACTTCAGCACCGTGTGTTGCTGTAGGTGAGGTTGCAAATCAGGACAATATGTTCCTTCTTACACCGTCAGGAACAGCAGTAGAATGTGTACAGTATGACAATGCATTCCGTGTATGTTTCTCTGACCCGATGCAGGGACTTGAATCAGCAAAATATATCGGAGAAAACGGCCTTGCTTCAAAAGTAGCTGTGATCTATGACAGCTCTGATGTTTATTCAACCGGTATCTACGAAGCATTCGTAAAAGAAGCAGCTAATCAGGATTTCGAAGTAGTTGCTGCAGAAGCATTTACATCAGAAAGCAAGACAGACTTCTCTGTTCAGCTTCAGAAAGCAAAAGACTCCGGAGCAGAACTTGTATTCCTGCCATTCTACTACTCAGAGGCTTCTCTGGTATTGAAACAGGCAGCAGGAATGAACTACAACCCGATCTTCTTTGGATGTGACGGTATGGACGGAATTCTTGCAGTAGAAGGATTTGATGCGAACCTGGCTAATAACCTGATGTTCTTAAGTCCGTTTACACCAACTTCTACAGATGAAGCAATTCAGAAATTTGTAACAGCTTTCAAAGATAAATACGGCGATACTCCGAACCAGTTTGCAGCAGATGCTTACGACGGAATTTATGCAATGAAGGCTGCAATGGAAAAAGCAGATGTGAAACCGGGAATGGCTTCATCCGATGTGTGTGATGGCCTGAAATCTGCAATGGTTGAAATCGAAATTGATGGTGTTACTGCAAAAGGTCTTACATGGGAAGCAAGCGGAGAACCGAGCAAGGAACCAATGGTTGTTAAGATTGAAAATGGTGACTACGCTGTTGTAGAATAGGATTCATTTTATGGAAGGCTATCTTATGGTAGCCTTCTGTTTTTGTACATGTTATAATATATTTCAAAAAGGAAAGGAATGTGAGAATTATATGAGTTTTATATCTTATCTCATTAATGGCATAAGTCTGGGCAGTGTTTATGCTATTATAGCGCTTGGCTATACAATGGTTTATGGTATTGCTAAAATGCTGAACTTTGCTCACGGGGATGTCATAATGATCGGTGCTTATGTGGTGCTGACTGTGATTACGGGGGCAGGGCTTCCTCCGGCAGCGGCAGTTCTCATTGGAATTGTTTTTTGTACAGTACTTGGTATATTGATCGAGACAATTGCATACCGACCGCTTTTAAATGCATCTTCTTCACTTGCTGTGCTGATTACGGCAATTGGTGTCAGCTACCTGCTTCAGAATCTGGCACTCTTGATTTTCGGAGCTAACACGAAGTCTTTTACATCTGTAGTCAAGGTACCTTCATTGGTGCTTGCAGGTGGTAAACTGACAATTTCAGGAGAAACGATCGTTACGATTCTTTCTTGTGTTGTGATTATGACCGGTATGCAGCTTTTTATCAAGAAGACAAAAGCAGGACAGGCAATGAGAGCAGTTTCGGAGGATAAGGGGGCTGCACAGCTGATGGGTGTGAATGTAAATGGAACGATTGCGCTGACATTTGCAATCGGATCTGCACTCGCGGCAATCGCAGGTGTTCTTCTTTGCTCTGCATATCCGACTCTTACTCCGTATACCGGATCTATGCCCGGTATCAAGGCTTTCGTTGCGGCGGTATTCGGCGGAATCGGATCGATTCCGGGTGCTATGATCGGCGGGATCCTTCTTGGTGTGATTGAAATATTCGGTAAAGCATATATTTCTTCACAGATGGCAGATGCAATCGTGTTTGCAGTGCTGATCGTGGTTCTGATCGTGAAACCTACAGGGCTTCTTGGCAAGAATATTCAGGAGAAAGTGTAGGTGGCAATGATGAAAAATATAAAGAAAATGAACAAAACGACAAAGAGCAATTTGCTTACATACCTGATGGTCATTGCGATTTATGCGGTTGTACAGATTTTAGTGGCTACAGGAAATGTGTCCAGTCTTCTTCAGGGACTTCTGGTGCCGCTCTGTGCATACATTATTCTGGCTGTCTCTCTTAACCTTACGGTTGGTATTCTGGGTGAACTGAGCCTGGGACATGCCGGATTTATGTGTGTGGGAGCATTTACTAGTGCATTCTTTTCAAAATGCATGGTGGATGTGATTCCATCTTCCGGAATCAGATTTTTTCTGGCACTTTTGATCGGAGCGGCTACAGCGGGAATTTGTGGAATCTTAATCGGTATTCCGGTGCTTCGGCTGAAGGGCGACTATCTTGCGATTGTAACGCTGGCGTTTGGTGAGATTATTAAAAATATTGCCAATATCCTTTTCATCGGAAAAGATTCGAACGGACTTCATTTTTCTACGAAGGATTCCATATCCCTTGGACTGGAAGAAGGCGGCAAGGTTATCATCAACGGACCGCAGGGAATTACAGGAACACCTAAGGATTCTACATTCACGATCGGTGTACTTCTGATTCTTCTGACGCTGTTCATTGTTCTGAATCTGATTCATTCACGCAGCGGCCGTGCAATCATGGCGATCCGTGATAACCGTATTGCGGCAGAATCAGTCGGAATCAATATTACAAAATACAAGTTGATGGCATTTGCGATTTCTGCCGCACTTGCGGGAGTTGCAGGAGTTATGTATTCCCACAACCTTGCGACGCTGACAGCTACAAGCAAAAACTTCGGTTACAACATGTCAATCATGATTCTTGTATTCGTTGTTCTTGGCGGTATCGGTAATATCAGAGGTTCGATCATTGCGGCAATCGTTCTGACGCTTCTGCCGGAGCTTCTGAGAGGTCTGCAGGACTATCGTATGCTGATCTATGCAATCGTTATGATCGTGATGATGTTATTCAACTGGGCGCCGAAAGCGATTGAAATGAGAGAAAAATTAGCGGCTAAACTTAAAGCCGGCAGGAAGAAAAATACAAAGGAGGCTGCATAGTTATGGCATTATTGGAAGTGAAGAATCTCGGAATCTCCTTTGGCGGTCTTCGCGCGGTAAATGAATTTCATATGGAAATTGAAAAAGGGTGCCTGTATGGGCTGATCGGACCGAATGGGGCCGGAAAAACGACGGTATTTAACCTTCTTACCGGAGTATATAAACCGACAGAAGGAATCATTACACTGGATGGAGAGAATATCGTAGGAAAGAAAACGATTGATATCAACAAGGCCGGAATTGCCAGAACGTTCCAGAATATTCGTCTGTTCAAGGGACTGTCTGTACTGGACAATGTCAAGGTAGGGCTTCATAATCATCATAAATATTCGACAATTGAAGGAATCCTCCGTCTGCCGAAATATTATAAAGTGGAAAAAGAAATGGATGAAAAAGCGCTGGAGCTTCTTAGCGTGTTCGGACTTGATAAATATGCCGATACGCTTGCCGCAAACCTCCCATACGGCAAGCAGAGAGAGCTTGAGATCACAAGAGCACTGGCAACAGAACCGAAGCTGCTTCTTCTGGATGAGCCGGCGGCAGGTATGAACCCGAACGAGACACAGGATCTGATGAACACGATCCGTTTTGTAAGAGACAAATTTGACATGACGATCCTTCTCATCGAACACGACATGAAGCTGGTATCCGGAATCTGTGAAAAACTGACTGTGCTGAACTTTGGACAGGTGCTTGCTGAGGGTGAAACCAGTGAAGTGCTGAATAATCCGGAAGTAATCAAGGCATATCTGGGCGAATAGGAGGGATGACGGACATGGCAATGCTTGAAATTAAGGATATTGAAGTATATTACGGCATGATTCAGGCAATCAAGGGCATTTCCTTCGAGGTCAATGAAGGGGAAGTCATCGCTCTGATCGGTGCCAACGGTGCGGGAAAGACGACGACCCTGCACACGATCACAGGTCTTCTGTCACCAAAGAAAGGCTCTGTAATCTTCGAAGGAAAAGATATTACAAAGGTTCCGGCACATAAGATCGTGTCTCTGGGAATCGCACATGTACCGGAAGGACGAAGAGTCTTTGCGGAATTGACCGTATATGAGAACCTGAAGATGGGCGCTTATACAAGAAAAGACAAGGATGAGATCGAGAAGACGCTGGAAATGGTCTACAAGCGTTTCCCGCGTCTGGAAGAGAGAAAGAATCAGCTCGCAGGGACCTTAAGCGGCGGCGAGCAGCAGATGCTGGCGATGGGGCGTGCACTGATGTCTCATCCGAAGATTATTGTAATGGATGAACCTTCCATGGGACTTTCTCCGATTCTGGTAAATGAGATCTTTGATATTATTCAGGAAGTAAGCAAGAGCGGAACGACGGTGCTTCTGGTGGAGCAGAATGCAAAAAAAGCACTTTCTATTGCGGACAGGGCATATGTACTTGAGACAGGTAGAATTGTTCTGGAGGGCGATGCAAAAGTATTGATGAACGATGATTCTATTAAAAAAGCATATCTTGGTGAATAGGAGGAGTGCAAATGGAAAACATTGTAATTACGGTTGCGAGACAGTATGGAAGCGGCGGAAAGACGATCGGAGAGATGTTTGCAAAGGAAATGGGGATTCCCTGCTACGGAAGCAATCTGCTTGAGATGGCATCTGAAGAAAGCGGAATTGCTGAGCATCTGTTCCGGCAGTTGGATGAAAAGCTGCAGAACAGTCCGATCCTCCGCATGACGACGGACGTCTACACAGGCGATGTGATCCCGCCGTCCAGCAGTGATTTCGTTTCGGCGAAGAATCTGTTTAATTATCAGGCGAAAATCATGAAACGGCTGGCGGAAACCGAAAGCTGTGTGATCATCGGGCGTGCGGCGGATTTTGTCCTGAAGGACTATCCGAATGTAGTCAGTGTGTTCGTCCATGCATCGGAAGAATTCAATCTTGCGAGAGCGATGGAACGCAACAGCATGACAGAAAGTGAGATGCAGAAGTTCATTGCAAAGACCGATAAATATCGTGCGGATTACTACAGGCACTATACCGGACGTGAGTGGACCGATGCGAGAAACTATGATCTCTGTCTGAACAGCGGAAAGCTGGGATTTGAGAAATGTGTGGAAGAAATCAAGGCATACATTAAAGTCAGATTTGAATAAGAATCGGGAAAAGAACCCGGAAAGAATGATGAGTGTGTCATTCTTTCCGGGTTTTTACTATTTAGAAATTTAGAAATTTTGTGAAATAATAGTTGAAATATACCCATATGGGGTATATAATAAGCGAAAAAGGAGGTGTAAAAGAAGATGGAGGAGCGAGTAGAATGTGCGTGCCATAAGACAAAGGAACGTTCTGAAAAAGAGTATAAAGATCTGCTCAATCGCCTGAACCGGATCGAAGGACAGGTACGCGGAATCAAAGGAATGGTAGAGCGGAATGCATATTGTACGGATATCCTGATCCAGGTATCGGCAGTCAATGCCGCACTGAACAGTTTTAATAAAGTGCTTCTTGCGAATCATATAAAGACCTGTGTGACAAACGACATCCGGGCAGGTAAGGAAGAGACGGTGGATGAACTGGTCGCGGTACTTCAGAAGCTGATGAAGTAGGAAAGCATACTTGAATTTCTAAGAATGATTCGTTTTTATGTAGTAAAGAATAAGAGAAAACGAAAAGGAGACATAAATGGAACAATATACAGTTACGGGAATGAGCTGTGCGGCGTGCAGTGCCCGTGTGGAAAAGGCGGTATCGAAAGTGGAGGGAGTCACGTCCTGTTCGGTGAGCCTTCTGACGAATTCAATGGGCGTGGAAGGAACTGCTTCCTCTGCCGCTATCATAAAGGCGGTGGAAGAAGCCGGTTATGGGGCGTCCAGAAAAGGAGAGACTGTGCAATCCGGAAAGAGCAGGAGTATGGAAGCGGAGGAGATGCTGAGAGATCATGAGACACCGATTTTGAAAAAAAGGCTGGTCGCATCCCTTGGATTTCTCATCGTACTTATGTATTTTTCTATGGGGCACATGATGTGGAACTGGCCGCTTCCCCCGTTTTTCGAGGGAAACCATGTTGCGATGGGGCTTTTGCAGATGCTGCTTACGATCAGCATTATGGTGATCAATCAAAAGTTTTTTATAAGTGGGTTTAAAAGCCTCTGCCATAGAGCGCCTAATATGGATACTTTGGTTGCACTTGGCTCGGCGGCAGCCTTTATCTACAGCACATATGCGCTGTTCGCGATGACCGATGCGCATGTCAGAGGTGATATGGAAGCAGTCATGTACTATATGGATGAATTCTATTTCGAATCGGCGGCGATGATTTTAACGTTGATCACGGTTGGCAAAATGCTGGAGGCCCGCTCGAAAGGGAAGACGACGGATGCGCTGAAAAGCCTGATGAAGCTGGCACCGAAGACTGCTGTAGTAGAACGAGACGGAAAAGAAACAGAGGTTTCCATCGAACAGGTCAAAAAGGGAGACATTTTTGTGGTCAGGCCGGGTGAGAATATTCCGGTTGACGGCATCGTGCTGGAAGGAATGAGTGCAGTCAATGAGGCGGCGCTCACAGGAGAGAGTATTCCGGTCGACAAGGCTGCCGGGGATATGGTGTCGGCGGCGACATTGAATCAGTCCGGTTTTATGAAATGCGAAGCTACGCGGGTAGGAGAAGATACGACATTGTCGCAGATCATTCAGATGGTAAGTGATGCGGCTGCGACGAAAGCACCGATCGCCAAAGTGGCAGATAAGGTTTCCGGTGTGTTTGTACCGGCGGTCATCACCATTGCTGTGATTACAACTATTGTCTGGCTGCTCGCAGGTGAAAGCATTGGATTTGCCCTTGCAAGAGGAATCTCAGTGCTGGTAATCAGTTGTCCGTGTGCGCTGGGACTTGCCACTCCAGTTGCAATCATGGTCGGAAACGGTATGGGGGCGAAACACGGAATCATGTTTAAGACCGCTGTGTCGCTGGAGGAGACCGGGAAAATGGAGATCGTCGCACTGGATAAGACCGGCACGATCACGAATGGAGACCCGAGGGTAACGGACATTATACCGGCAGAGGGTATTACAGCAGATGAGCTTCTTCGGATGGCATATGCGTTGGAGAAACCAAGTGAGCATCCGCTGGCAAAAGCGATCATAGCATATGCTTCCCAGAAGGAAATGAAAGCGGTGGAAGTCAAAGAGTTTCAGGCACTTCCGGGAAATGGGCTCACAGCTTTATGCGGAGAAAACAGGTTGAATGGCGGAAACTATGAATTTATCCGGAGCAGGGCAGAAATTTCCGCAGAAATGAAAAAGCGGTCTGAGGTTCTGGCAGAGGAAGGAAAGACTCCGCTGTTCTTTGCAAAGGATGAAAAGCTTGCCGGTATCATCGCCGTGGCAGATGTGATGAAAGAAGAGAGCCGGCAGGCGGTAAAAGAACTGCAGAATATGGGAATTCATGTGGTTATGCTGACCGGAGACAACGAGCGTACGGCGAAGGCGATCGGAAGGCAGGCCGGTGTGGATGAAGTGATCGCGGGGGTACGTCCGGAAGGAAAAGAAGCTGTGATCCGCAGACTTAAGAAGCAGGGAAAAGTTGCCATGGTCGGTGACGGAATCAACGATGCACCGGCGCTGACCCGTGCAGACATGGGAATTGCCATCGGAGCAGGTACGGATATTGCGATTGATGCGGCGGATGTGGTTCTGATGAAGAGCCGTCTTACTGATGTACCGGCAGCGATCCGGTTAAGCCGTGCGACTCTGAAAAATATCCATGAAAATTTGTTCTGGGCATTCTTTTATAATACAGTCGGGATTCCGCTTGCGGCGGGGGTATGGATTCCGGTCTTTGGCCTGAAACTGAATCCGATGTTCGGCGCTGCGGCGATGAGCCTTTCCAGCTTCTGCGTCGTGACAAATGCATTGCGGCTGAACTTATTCCGTATGTATGATGCGGGAAAAGATAAGAAAATCAAAAAGAAAAAAACGAAAAAAGTGGAGGAAAAATCAATGGAAAAAACAATGAAAATCGAAGGCATGATGTGCGGACACTGTGAGGCGAGAGTGAAAAAATGTCTGGAGAAACTTCCGGAAGTAGATGTGGCAGAAGTCAGCCATGAGGCAGGAACGGCAGTGGTGAAGCTGAATGCAGAGATTTCTGATGACGTACTGAGAAAGACGGTGGAAGATCAGGACTATCAGGTGATCTCTGTGGAGTAAAATGTAAGATTTGATTTCTTTGAAACGGATGAGCGGGAAAACGTTCATCCGTTTTTTATTTACCATTATTTCCTGAAAGGGAATTTGAACGCTCAGTATTATCAGTATACAGGAGGAGCGGATTACATGACCTATGTGGTTCTTGGATCGGCAATAAATGTTCTGGCGGTATCGACACTTAGGAATGTCGGAAGAGCACTGATCACGGAATTGCATTTCCGATCCAGTACCTGCCGGAATGGGTGCAGAGATTTGCGCAGATTTTTCCACTTACACCGGCTGTGGAGCTGTTCAGGAATGTGGTGATACATCAGAAAAGCTTTATAGATAATAGATATCTTATATGGAGAATCCTTCTGCTGGGAGGAATTTATGCCGGACTTGGAAGTCTGTGGCTATGGAAAAAGGAACAGACAGTTGTGGAAAATATTTTCGGAAAAGAGGAATAGGTATGGAAAAAAAGTATGAGAACAAGATCGTAGCAGAACACTTAACAAAAGCTGAAAAAAATATTTGAAGAATTACGTGGGCAAAGTCAGGAAGATTTGAAGCTCGAAGATATTCTGATGTACCTGATTCAGAATTCCCGGGAGGCGGTGGTGATATGAGAAAGATTTGGATTGTTTTTGCAGCAGAAATCCGAAAGCAGCAACAGCACAATTAAATGCCAGATAATTATAGAAATTATTTCGAATGCTTTGAAAAATAATTTTATATATCTTAACATGTTTAGCTTACGATGACAAGTCTCTTTTTTTGTGGTAATATACTAGATATTACTATGGAGTACCATTTATACTCCGATATCCAACAAAACCGTCAGGGGGTATGAGTCTATGAAGATGATTATGGCAATTTTACAGAAAAATGATGAGTTACAGACGATAGATGAGCTGAATACAGAAGGATATTTTGTGACGAAGCTGGCAACTTCGGGAGGATTTCTGAAAGGTAAAAATACGACGATCATGACCGTTGTAGAGGATGAAAAGGTTCCGGAAGTTCTGGAAATAATCCGCGCGAACTCCGGAGAACGTAAGACGATTACTTATGCGAATCCGGCATTGGTTTCCGGACAGGGAAGTCTGGGTGCAGCGCCGACAGTACCAATCAATATCCAGGTAGGAGGAAGTACGGTGTTTGTACTGAATGTGGAACAGATGGAGAAGTTCTGATGAGACTGTTGGTGTTGAGTTTTACAGAAAAAGGGAGCCATCTGAACAGGCAGCTCTGTCTGCAAATGTCGCAAATGGGATATTTTTGTGAGGGTTATGCACCATCAAAATATGCCAAGTGTGCAGATTTGAAGACATTAGATAAGGATATATCGGAATGGATTGGAGAAAACTGGGGGAATGCTGCGTTTTTATTTATCGGCGCGGCGGGCATTGCTGTGCGGATGATTGCACCGTGGGTGAAGGATAAATTTACAGATTCTCCGGTACTTGTGATGGATGAGAAAGGGACATATATCATACCATTGCTTTCAGGACATGTGGGAGGAGCGGTACAGATCGCACATGATATTGCAGAAGTGACAGGAGCAATACCTGTGATCACAACAGCGACGGATGTGCAGAAGAAATTCGCAGTCGATGTATTTGCGGTAAAGAACCATCTTTTGATCTCGGACCGGGAGAAGGCAAAGCAGATCTCGGCGTCCGTGCTTCGAGGGGAGAAAATCGAATTCGAGTGTGAGTTTCCGATAGAAGGGGATGTGCCGGAGGAATTGTCGCTTTCAAGTGGTGAAAAGATGGAGACAGAGGATCGGAAGGATAAGAGAGCCGCAAATTTCCGGATCGCTGTCAGGCAGTTTTATGATTCTTGTGATGAGAAAAATGTGAATACGCTGTTCCTTTATCCGAAGAATGTAATCGTCGGAATAGGGTGCCGGAAAGGTGTGCCTGCAGAGCAACTGAAGGAAGGTATGGATAAGATTTTGCAGGATCTGAGGCTGAAACGGGAGCAGGTAGAAGCCGTTGTGAGTATTGACCTGAAGAAAGAAGAAGCTGGCATTCTGGAAATGACCGATGAATGGAAGATACCATTTTACACATTTTCAGCGGAGGAGCTAAAGACAGTAAAATCGGTAAGCACAAGTTCTGAATTCGTGAGTCGTATTACCGGTGTAGATAATGTGTGTGAGAGGGCTGTGAAATATTTTTGCCCGGACGGGGAACTGATTCTTCCGAAGTCGAGTCTGGAACAGATGACATTTGCAGTTGTTTGTCGGAAAATGAAATTGTCATATTAGTGTACTGATATTTGATTGGAGCCATTGAACTTAAACTGAATGGTCATGCGGGATTTGTCTATCATCACACTTGTGATGAAGTTCCGGTACCGCTGATGAATGATATAAGAATTGCAGATTCCATTTCCCAGAACAGATCAATTTATCTGCAGCAACAGCGGGTTGCTTGCATGAAAAATAAAAAATTGTTATATTTTTCTTATGGAGGATAAAACAATGGAGACAAAAGATATTATTTTAGAACTCCGCAGAAAAAGCGGACTATCGCAGGAAGAACTTGCACAAAAAGTAATGGTTACAAGACAGGCTGTGTCTCGTTGGGAAAACGGTGAGACTGTACCTAATACTGACACATTAAAACTGTTATCCAGGGTATTTGATGTTTCAATTAATACCCTCTTGGGTGCACCGAGACAGTTGATATGCCAATGCTGTGGAATGCCGCTTGACGATTCCACAATCAGCAAAGAGCCGAATGGCGATTTCAATGAAGAATACTGTAAGTGGTGCTATTCGGATGGCGAATTCAAGTATACGAGTAAAGAACAGCTGATCGATTTTTGTGTAGAACATTTGGCAAATGAGAATTGGCCTGCAGAACAGGTGCGAGCGCATATGGAAGCAGTGGTTCCGAAACTGAATCATTGGAAATAACTGGGAAGAACCGTCCCCAACGACAGGGAGAAAAAATGGAGAAGATTTTGATTTTTGCAGGAACGACGGAGGGCAGGGAACTGGCAGAATTTGCTGGGGGATTAAAGGTTCAGGCTCTCGTAAGTGTGGCAACGGAATATGGTAAAACGTGTCTGGATGATTGTGATAATATACAGACTTTTGTTGGAAGAATGGATGAGGGGCAGATTGAAGCGTTTATTAGGAAAGAAAAGGTTGAGCTTGTGATTGATGCGACTCATCCGTTTGCGGTTCTTGTGACACGGAATATTCGTAAAGCATGTGAGAATACGGGGACGGAGTATTTGAGGTGTCTGCGGAGGGAGTGTGAAGAGGCATTCACGGTAGAGACCGGAGAGATCGTTTGGACGAGTACTGTGAAGCAGGCGGTGGAATATCTGGAGAAAACGGAGGGGAATATTCTGATTGCGACGGGAAGTAAGGAACTGGAAAAGTATGCTTCCATCCCCAATTATAAAGAGCGATGTTTTGCTAGGGTTCTGTCGACGGGGAAAGCGGTGGAGGACAGTATCCGGCTTGGGTTTGAGGGGAAACATCTGATTGCTATGCAGGGACCGTTTTCGGAGGAAATGAATCTGGCAATGCTCCGGCATGTGGATGCAAAATATTTTGTCACGAAAGAGTCCGGCAAAGCGGGGGGATTCCCGGAAAAAGTTAAGGCTGCAAAGGAGGCCGGGACTGTGCTGGTTGTGGTGGGAAGACCGGAGGAAGAAGGACTTGCGCTGGAAGAGGTATTTGATGAATTAAAGAGAAGATACGGGGATAAGAACAGGGGGTGATTGATAACATAATATCAGTCAACCCCTGAAATTGTTTTTGTGTGAATAACAATTACACAATCTTTGTCGTCCATTTGGAGCAGTCCCACACCGCATTTACAATATCCTGGTAGAATTCCGGCTCATGGCAGATGAGGAGCAGGGTCCCGCGGTATTCCTGAAGTGCCTTTTTCAGTGAATCCTTGGCATCTACATCCAGATGATTGGTAGGTTCGTCCAGCATCAGCACATTGGTTTCTTTGTTCAGGATCTTGCACAGGCGCACTTTTGCCTGTTCCCCGCCGCTCAAGACGCGAATCTGGCTTTCGATGTGTTTGGTCGTAAGTCCGCATTTGGCGAGCGCGGAGCGTACTTCATACTGAGTGTAGGAAGGGAATTCTTCCCAGATCTCATCGATGCAGGTGGTTCGGTTGTTGTGGCCTGCCTCCTGTTCAAAATAGCCGGTCAGCAGATTCTCGCCCAGCTCACATTTACCGGAAAGCGGAGGAACCAGACCGAGAATACTCTTGATCAGCGTAGTCTTTCCGATTCCGTTTGCACCGGTCAGCGCAATTTTCTGGCCACGCTCCAGCGTGAGGTTCAGAGGCCGTGAAAGGGGTTCGTCGTAACCGATGACGAAATCTTTGGTCTCAAAGATGTATTTACCCGGTGTCCGGCCGAGGCGGAAATGGAATTCCGGCTTCGGACGCTCGGCGGCGAGCTCTATGACATCCATCTTATCCAGCTTTTTCTGACGGGACATGGCCATGTTGCGGGTGGAGACGCGCGCTTTATTGCGTGCCACAAAATCCTTGAGTTGACTGATTTCCTGCTGCTGCTTCTTGTAGGCAGCCTCAAGCTGGGCTTTCTTCACTTCGTAGATTTTCTGGAAATTGTCATAATCTCCGACGTAGCGGTTCAGTTCCTGATTTTCCATATGATAAATGATGTTCACCACTTCATTCAGAAACGGAATGTCATGGGAAATCAGGACGAACGCATTTTCATATTCGGTGAGATAACGTTTCAGCCAGTTGATATGTTCTTCGTCCAGATAGTTGGTTGGCTCGTCCAGAAGCAGGATGTCCGGCTTTTCCAGAAGGAGTTTGCCGAGCAGGATACGGGTGCGCTGGCCGCCGCTTAAGTCGGTGACATCCTTGTCCAGTCCAAGATCCAGAAGCCCCAGCGCGCGTGCGACTTCTTCGACCTTTGCATCGATCACATAGAAATCGTGCATGGTCAGTGTGTCCTGGATGGTCCCAAGCTCTTCCATAAGTGTCATCATAGTATCTTCATCCACGTCCCCGAGGCGGTCACAGATCTCGTTCATCTTCGTTTCCAGTTCAAAAAGCCAGGAAAAGGCGGATTTCAGCACTTCGCGGATCGTCATGCCCTTTTCAAGTACAGTGTGCTGATCGAGATAACCGACACGGACATTTTTTGCCCATTCGATTTTCCCTTCGTCCGGCTGGAGTTTTCCTGTAACAATATTAAAAAAAGTAGATTTCCCTTCTCCGTTGGCTCCGACAAGTCCAATGTGTTCGCCTTTCAGAAGACGGAAGGACACATCATGAAAAATGGCGCGGTCACCGAAGCCGTGGGAAAGATGTTCAACATTTAAAATGCTCATTTTCGATTCTCCTTTGTTATGTGGTAACAAGTGACAGTGTCCTGCTTATTATATTATATCTACCGGATAAAAGGCAATGGATTTCGAAAGGATTTCAAGGGAAAAATGCGGTTGCCATACAGGCGGGGATATGTTATAGTGAGGGTGTTCTATATTGGGCTTTTCAGTGCCGGGCAGATGATTCAGATCTGCCGGGTTAAAAGGGAATCAGGTGCAAATCCTGAGCGGTCCGGCCACTGTAAACAGGGAGCGAGGTTATAGATAAGTCATTGCGTATCCAGCGCGAGAAGGCATAACCGGGCGATGAGCTGTAAGTCAGGAGACCTGCTGAGAAGAATGTGAATAGCTTCCGATGAAAGCATAGATTTGCAGAATATTTCAGGGGGAAGTCTGCTTTCGTACAGGAAAAGCGGGCTTTTTTGAATGGGAAATTTGTGCTTTGCGGATCGGATCGAAAGTGGAAAGAGGGATACGATGAAAAAGAGAGCAGCACGGTTCCTGTGTATGATACTGATTGCGGTACTGATTTTCGGAATTCCGGGATGTGGTTCGGAAGAGAAAACGATGCCGGAAACGGAAGAAAATAAGATGACATCTGAACCACAGCGGGAAGAGGCGAAAGAAACGCCGGGACCAATGGAAATCAAGGGACTTACTTATGAATCTGCGATGGAACTTGATTATGCAAAAGGGTTCGGGGTATATTATTATCAGGATGGATATAAGCTGATCCGGATCCGGGACGGGGAAGACTATCTTCTTGTTCCGGAGGGCAGGAATATTCCGTCGGATCTGGAAGAAGACATCGTGATTTTACATCAGCCGCTGGACCGTATTTATCTTGCGGCAACATCGGTGATGGCATTATTTGATTCGCTTGATGCATTGGATGCGATTCGCCTGAGCGGGACACAAAAATCCGGCTGGTACATTGAAAATGCGGTGCAGGCTATGGAAGATGGCGCCATCCTTTATGCCGGAAAATACAGTGAGCCGGATTATGAACTCCTGATCGATGAGGAATGTGATCTGGCTATTGAATCCACGATGATCCTGCATACTCCGAAGGTGCAGGAGATGCTTGAGATGCTTGAGATTCCGGTATTTATCGACCGGTCCAGTTATGAGACGCATCCGCTTGGAAGAACGGAGTGGATCAAGGTCTATGCCGCGATGCTGGACAAAGAAGAACAGGCAGAGACATTTTTCAAGGAACAGTCCAAAGTAATCGAAGAACTGAAGGACTTTGAAAATACAGAGCAGACGGTCGCCTTTTTCTATGTGAGTACCGATGGAACCGTCGTGGTCAGAAAGTCCGAAGATTACATTCCGAAAATGATCGAGATTGCGGGTGGACGTTATGTTTTCGATGATCTTGAAAATACGGAAAATAACAGTGCGTCGATCAGCATTTCTATGGAAGAATTCTTTGCATCTGCAGCCGACGCGGACTATCTGATCTACAATTCATCGATCGATAATCCGGTGGAATCGATGGAGGATCTTCTGGCGAAAAGTGAGCTGTTTGCAGATTTTAAAGCGGTGCAGGAAGGAAATGTGTGGTGTACCGGAAAGTACCTGTATCAGGCGACAGACATTGTCGGAAATCTGATTACAGACATTCATCTGATGCTTACCGATGGAAAAACGGAGGAGATGACATTTTTATATAAAGTGTCATGACGATATCAGGATATGAGAAAGTGAGGAACCATGGAGAAAAGGAAGAATAAGCCGGTACGAATGGAAGAGATGAGAAGACGGATCCGGTATTTGCTGGTGTTTGCCGGACTTCTGGCTGCATTTTGTGTGATTATTGTGCTGAATATTAATACGGGAAATGTACATATTTCTGTTTCTGAGATTCTGAATATTCTATTCGGACAGGCAAAGCAGGATGCGAATTACAGTATCATCTGGAAAATTCGTCTGCCAAGAGTTCTGATGGCAGCCCTTCTCGGAGGTGCCCTTTCTCTGTCCGGGTTCCTGCTTCAGACTTTTTTTGCCAATCCGATTGCAGGCCCCTTTGTGCTTGGCATTTCCTCGGGCGCGAAAATGGTGGTCGCCCTGACGATGATCGTATTTCTGAAGTACTTCAGCAGAGTCTCTTCGTATACGCTCATTATAGCGGCATTTATAGGTTCACTGATTGCGACCGGATTCATCCTTCTGATGTCAAGAAAGATCAATCATATGGCAACCCTTCTGGTGGCCGGAATCATGATCGGCTATATCTGTTCGGCGGTTACGGATTTTGTGGTTACATTTGCGGAGGACTCGGATATCGTGAATTTGCACGGCTGGTCTCAGGGAAGCTTTTCTGGGATGAGCTGGAGCAACGTGAAGGTTGCTTTTGTATTGATTGCTGTCACCGTTGTGATTACCTTCCTCTATTCCAAGCCAATCGGTGCGTACCAGCTTGGCGAAGCCTATGCGAGAAGCGCAGGAGTCAATATCCGAGTTTTTCGTGTGCTTCTGATCCTGCTCTCCAGTATGCTGTCGGGCTGTGTGACCGCATTTGCCGGACCGGTTTCTTTTGTTGGGATCGCGGTTCCGTTTCTGGTAAAGAGGATGCTGAATACGGCGAAACCGCTGATCGTGATCCCGGGAACATTTCTGGGAGGAGCGGTGTTCTGTATGGGGTGTGATCTTATTGCACGGATGGCATTTGCACCGCTGGAACTCAATATCAGTACGGTCACTTCCATTTTCGGAGCACCGGTCGTCATCTTTATGATGCTGCACAGACAGAAGGGAAGAGAATGATGGAAAATGCATATGTAAAGTTGCAGGATCTGACGGTAGGCTATCATGGGAAACCCCTGATCCGCGATATTTGCACGGAGATTCAAAAAGGGGAGATCGTAACACTGATCGGTCCAAATGGTGCTGGAAAATCGACCATTTTAAAAAGTATCACCCGACAGATCAAAACGCTTGGAGGAAATGTCTCCATTGCGGATGAGAGGATCGATGCTATGGAAAATGCTATTCTTGCCAGGAAAATGGCGGTGGTGCTGACGGAGCGGATGAAGACGGAACTGATGACCTGCCGCGATGTGGTGGAAACCGGTCGGTATCCGTATACCGGAAGGCTGGGGATCCTCACGAAGAAAGATAAAGAAATCGTAGATGAGGCAATGGAAGCGGTGCATGTCCGTGAGCTTGAAAATCAAAGCTTTCAGGCGATCAGTGACGGGCAGAGACAGCGGATCATGCTTGCGCGTGCGATCTGCCAGGAGCCGGAGGTTCTGATCCTGGATGAACCGACTTCCTATCTGGATATTCATTATAAACTCGAACTTCTGTCGATGCTCCGGAAACTGGCAAAGGAGAAAAAAATCACGGTCGTCATGTCGCTTCACGAGATCGATCTGGCACAGAAAATATCGGATAAGATTCTCTGCGTCAGGGGTGACCGGATTTTCTGCTATGGGAAACCGGAAGAAGTATTCAAAGAAGAAGTAATCCGGGAACTCTACGGACTCGACAACGGATCCTATGACCCGTGCTTTGGAAGTGTCGAGCTTCCGAGACCGGAGGGAGAGCCGCGTGTTTTTGTAATCTCCGCCTGCGGAACAGGCATTCCGGTATACAGGAAACTGCAGAAAGAAAATATTCCGTTTGTTGCCGGAATACTATACCGCAATGACGTGGACTATCATGTGGCGAAAAGGCTTGCGGCAAAGGTGATCGAAGAAGAACCATTTTGCAGTATCCGTGATGAGGCATATCAGGAGGCAAAAGCAACGATCGATTCCTGCCAGTACGTTATCAACGCAGGCGTTACGATCGGAGAGGGAAACCGGCGGATAGCAGAACTTCTGCATGCTGCCAAAAAGAGTGGCAAAATCTGTGAATGGAAGGAAGGGAGCGGTGGATGGAAAGCGGAATGATTCATATTTATTGCGGAGACGGAAAAGGGAAAACGACAGCGGCAACAGGACTTGCCGTCCGTGCGGCTGGCTGTGGACTTAAGGTGCTGTTCGTACGTTTTCTGAAAAATGAGAATTCTGGAGAACTGCGGATTCTGGATATCATACCGGAAATCGAAGTGATGCATATGACAAAAAGCTTCGGTTTCTTTAAGACGCTTGACGCAAAAGAGCAGGAAGAGGCACGAAGCGCCTATGCGAAGCTGTGGGATGACGCAATCCGGAAAATACAGGAAGAGCCTTATGATATGCTGGTCATGGATGAGTTTATGGCGGCTTATCAATACGGAATGATCGACCACGAAGCGGCTGTAACGTTTCTGAAAGAACGGCCGAAAGGCTTGGAGGTCGTTCTGACCGGAAGAAATCCGGAACCGGAGCTTCTGGAACTGGCGGATTATATCTCTGAGATTACAAAAAGAAAGCACCCATTCGATCAGGGAATTTATGCCCGGCGCGGGATCGAGTATTAAAACAAGATTCTGTTGGAATTGGTTTAGTGGAAAAAAGACAGAAAGATGAGGAAAGAAAAATGAAATGGATGATCGCATCCGACATTCACGGGTCGGAATATTATTGTAAAAAAATGCTGGAGGCATATGACAGAGAAAAGGCGGGGAAGTTATTGCTTCTCGGCGATGTCCTGTATCATGGGCCGCGAAATGATCTGCCGAGAGATTATGCACCGAAGGCAGTTATAGAACTGTTGAACGCGCGGAAGGATCAGATTCTCTGCGTGAGAGGAAACTGTGATACAGAAGTAGATCAGATGGTGCTGAAGTTCCCGGTTCTGGCGGATTATTGTATTGTATGCGATGGAAAAACGACGATCTATGCGACACATGGACACGTTTATAACGAAAAGAATTTGCCTCCGATTCAGAAAGGAGATATCCTTCTGAACGGACACACTCATGTGCCGAAATGCACGCAGCATGAGGAGTATGTTTATATGAATCCGGGTTCCGTTTCCATTCCGAAAGAGGAAAGCCATCATGGATATATGATTCTGGAGCAGGATGAATTTGTTTGGAAAGATCTGGATGGAACTGAAATAATGCGGTGGAAAAATGAACATGTAAAATGAACATGTAAAATTAAACTACAACTTCAATGACAGGGAACGAAACATCTGTTATAATAATACTTGTCCGAAAGAGGTGGCGGAAGACGAGGAGTTATTATCTGAAACCGACACTTCTGCATGACAAGAGGATTGGAGCATGAATATGATTTATGGAAATGTGATATGCTCACGGAACGTCAGATTTATACGAAGGAGGGTGATCGTCATGGATATTTAAGGAATTGACCTAATCAGACAGTTGTTATATCTTTCAAGGACAAAAATCTATTATTACTATCAATTTATTATCATGGATACATGTGCTTATCATGTATTTTGTTTTCAAAAGCGTTCTGGCTCTTTTTTAAGAGCTTCAAAATTTACCAGTTTTGAAAAAATAATCAGTCGTAATTGTTCGATAATTACACAAATAATCACATCATTACCATATTGATTGCCGGTATGGCAGGCTCATTCCTCACATCTAAAGAAAAGGAAGGTAAAAAATTATGAAAAAAATGGTATCATTTGTAACTGCACTCGTTTTATGTGCAAGCTCTTCATTGCCGGTATTTGCCGCGACACCCAAATATTCTATCAGTATGCCAAAGATTCCGCAGATCCATGTTGAGTTATCCGACAGTGTGAAGGAAGCTGTCAATCAGGCTGCAAAGAAGCAGATTGAAAAGATGATTCTGGACAAACCGGAGTTGACTTCAACTACGTATCGCCATAAAGGGAAAATATATGGCACATATTCATTCCTCAAGATTGAATGGGGAGAAGTAGAAGGTGCGACTTCTTACAAAGTGGAGATTACCAAACCGGATGGAACCAAAAAGACTTATGAGACAACAAATGCTTATCTCAGTGTGAAAGAAGGAAGTGATGACTTTATCACAGAATGTCCGAAACAAAAGACGGAAAACGGTGTTGAGTGTGCGACGGTCAGAGTGCGCGCGTATGGTGAGAATGAGACTTACAGTGCGTGGTCTGAAGAAGAGCGCATCAGCTGTAATGCAATCCATTCGTAGTACTTAAGCCGTGTGCAAACGACGGTGATGATTATTGCGTTGTCCTCTGTAAAAATGTGAAAGAGAAAAAGGATTGCGGTGTACGGGTGGCATCGCAATCCTTTTATATAGCATTTTCTTATAGTATTTTCTGTATGTTGTTTTTGATCTTTTCTGTGAGTGCGGCATACTGGATCAGTTCATCTTCTGTAAAACCTGCATATTTGGCCTGCTCGAAATTACTCTGGGCAGCGGCGATCTCATTTTGAATCGGAGATGCAAGCGGAAGGAATGTGATCTTCAGCTCTTTTGTGGTGCGATTTTCTTCATATTTCAGCATGTTTTTTAAGGAAAGCCGTTGAAGTAAAAGTGAGAGACTGCGCACGGTGATTCCGGCAAAGTCTGCAATTTCCTTTCTGGTTCCGATATGCCTGAGCTGGCTGAGACATAAAAGCAGACGCACTTCGCCCAAAGTGAGATTGTTCTTCTGGGCAATCGGTTCCAGATAGTAATCCAGAAGCTTACGGTCACGATAGTCATCCATAAGAATGCCTTCTCCTGCAACAACTTCCTGACTGACGCTGTTGCGTTCTTCCCCAAGCTTTTTGGAGCCGGAGAAGAAAGAAGGTGGTACAGCTCCGTCGCCTGCCGCGTCCACCAGAAAGCGATAAACCTGCAGACGGTTCTTCTCATAATCTTCCTCATCGAGGACATGTTTGTAAAAATTATTATAGTATTCAAATACCATCAGTTTCATTTTAATGGTTTTGCTGATACTCATTCCCTGGCTTGCGAGGGAACCTTTTGTCTTCACATAGTAATAAACCGGAACCTGCAGTGCATAGAAAACTTCTGCATGCCTGATATACTCAAGATTAAACATAAAATCTTCACACCAGCTGATCTGAGGGTTCATTCGAAGATGGTATTTTTCAACGATGTCACGTCGATAGAGCTTGTTCCAGAGGACTCCGTAATAGAAATCAGCAGGATTCTGGAGCATATGTGCGGAAAATTCTTCCTGAGTCAGTACGCAGTCATCGTCGATATCTCCTTTCTGGGCAACTCGTTTTCCTACAACTCGGTAGAAATCAGAGATGACCATATCACAATGATAGCGCTCTGCTTCTTCGACAAACAGTCTGGTGGCGTTCGGAGTGATCCAGTCATCGCTGTCGAGAAACTGCAGGTAAGTGCCGCATGCAAGATCCAGCGCCATATTCCTGGTTTCGGAAACTCCGGTATTTTCTTTATGTATCAAACGGATTCTGGAATCTTCAGCAGCATAACGGTCACAGATCGTTCCTGAAGAATCGATACTGCCGTCATCGATGAGTAAAAGCTCAAAATCCCGGTATTCCTGATTGATAATGCTTTCAATACACCGGGAAATCGTTGCCTCGGCGTTATAAACCGGTACAATAATACTTACGGTCGGGTTCATAAATTCACACTCCTAACTATTTTTAACTGGTGTACTGGAAATATTGTATCGCATTTATCCATAAAAATACAGTGGATTCTCAAAAATGTCTGGTGTAGAATAATGGCATGGTTGCAGGAAACGGGAAAATTCCTTATAATAGTAGAAGTGATTTTGGAAAATGGATTGGAGAAGGACTCATATATCATGGAAAACAGCAGAATAGTCTGGAAGAATCAGAAGAAGATGAGAACAGGATACACCACCGGAAGCTGTGCCGCCGCTGCTGCGAAGGCCGCTGCTGTCATGCTGTTAACCGGTGAGGAAATACAGAATGTCAGGCTTATGACACCGGCCGGCATTTTGCTCTATCTGGAAATTGAGCACATTGAGAGACAGAATGATTTCGTCAGCTGTGCGGTGAAAAAGGACAGCGGGGATGATCCGGATGTGACGAACGGAGTCTATGTATTTGCTAAAGTTGCAAAGAATGAGTCCGGCCGGATCACGCTTGACGGAGGGGAAGGTGTGGGCCGCGTGACGCGCAAAGGTCTGGAGCAGGCGGTCGGAGAGGCGGCAATCAATAAGATCCCCAGACAGATGATATTAAATGGCGTTGAAGAGCAGATGAAACTGGCCGGATATGACGGAGGCCTGGAAGTGGTTATTTCCATTCCGGAGGGAAAGAGGCTTGCTGCGCAGACGTTTAATCCCCGACTTGGCATTGAAGGTGGGATTTCTGTACTTGGAACAACCGGAATCGTGGAGCCTATGAGTGAACGGGCACTGACCGATACCATTTTCATGGAAATGAAGATGCTGAAAGAAAACGGGGCATCTTACTGTTATCTGGTTCCGGGAAATTATGGAACGGATTTTTTGAGAGAAAGTCTTGGTTATGACGGGAATCTGGCTGTGAAATGCAGCAACTATATAGGAGAAGCACTGGATGATGCGGTTTGTCTGGAAATGAAGGGTATTCTTCTGGTTGGGCATGTCGGCAAGCTGGTGAAACTGGCCGCCGGTGTCATGAACACACATTCCAGACAGGCGGACTGCCGGATGGAAGTGCTGGCGGCTCATGCGGCAGTTGCAGGGGCCAAAAGGGAGGATGTGGCCAGCATCATGGAGTGCATTACGACAACGGAGGCACTGGATATTCTGAAAAGTGCCGGGATTCTGGAAACGACGATGCGTGGCATCATGGAGAAGATCGAGGAACATATGAGGCACAGAGTGGGGGATCGTGTGGAAACAGCAGCGGTCATGTTTGAGACATCTTACGGGATTCTCGGGAAGACGCCCCTTGTCGATGAGATAGCGGCTAGTATACAAAAAAGGTTATAGAGCAGGGAGAAAAAAGTCATGAAAGGTAAATTTTATGTGATAGGAACGGGACCGGGGGATCCGGAACTTCTGACGATAAAGGCAGTCAGGATTCTGAGGGAGAGTGACATCATTGCGATTCCTGTTTCGGGTGCGGACTTTTCGGGGACCTATTATGAAGAAGAGAAGGAAACAGCTGTGAGGGAAGAACTGCTGGAACGCTGCGCGGCATGGAAAATCGTGCGGCAGGCGGTACCGGAACTGGAAAAGAAAGCAAAGCTGTATTTGTCCATGCCGATGATGAAGCAGAAGGATATTCTTCGGAACATTCATGATGAGGATGCAAAAGCAGCGGCAGGGTGGCTGGAGAAAGGAAAAACGATTGCATTTATTACACTCGGGGATCCATCTGTGTACTCGACGGGGATGTATCTTCATCACAGGATCAAAGAATGGGGATTTGATACCGTTATGGTTCCGGGAGTGCCGTCTTTCTGTGCTGCTGCTGCCCGGCTTGATATGGAAATCGCGAAAAACCGGGAGGAAATCCATATCATTCCGGCATCTTACGGATTGAAGGAGAGCTTGTCGCTTCCCGGGACAAAGATTCTCATGAAAGCGGGTAAGAAGCTCCCGGATGTCAAAGAAGAAGTTAGATCCCGGGGTATGGAAATCGGTATGGTGGAGCATTGTGGAATGGAGCAGGAGAGAATCTACAGATCAGCGGAGGAGATCCCGGATGAGGCAAGTTATTATTCCCTGTTGATCGTGAAGGAGGAAGAATGATGATTCAGTTTGTAGGAGCAGGACCGGGGGCAGAAGATCTGATCACGGTTCGGGGGCAGAAGCTGCTCATGGAGGCGGACATTGTGGTTTACGCAGGATCTCTTGTGAATCCGAAACTGCTGGATATGTGTAAGGAAACATGTGAAATATTCAACAGCGCATATATGACACTGGAGGAAGTACTGGAAGTGTTGATTCGCGGGGAGAAGGAAGGAAAGCATGTAGTGAGACTGCACACGGGGGATCCTTGTCTGTATGGGGCAATCAAGGAGCAGATGGATGCGCTTGATGCCGAAGGGATTTCCTACGAAGTCTGCCCGGGGGTCAGTTCCTTTTGCGGGGCAGCATCGGCACTAAAAGCGGAATATACACTTCCCGGAATTTCCCAGTCGGTGGTGATTACCAGAATGGCGGGACGTACGCCGGTGCCGGACAGCGAATCCATCCGCAGTTTTGCAGTGCATCAGGCGACGATGGTGATCTTCTTAAGTACCGGTATGCTGGGTGAACTTTCAAAAGAGCTGATTGCAGGAGGATATCCGGAAGATACACCGGCGGCTATCGTGTACAAGGCAACCTGGCCGGAGGAAGAGGTACATCATTGCGAGGTGAGGACTTTGAAAGAAACCGCAGAAAAATATGGGATTCGTAAAACGGCGCTGATCGTTGTGGGAGCCATCTTAAATGGAGATTACAGGCGTTCGGAGCTCTATAATCCGGCGTTTACGACTGAATTCAGACAAGGAAAGGCAGAATAAGGAGCAGGTATGGGAAAAGTATATGTAGTGGGAATCGGCCCGGGTGCGAAGGACCAGATGACGGTACGAGCGGCAAAGGTTTTAAGCGAATGTCAGGTAATCGTGGGTTATACGGTGTATATTGATCTGATCAAGGAAGAATATCCGGACAAGATCTGTTTGTCTACTCCGATGAGGCAGGAGGTGCAGCGTTGCCGGATGGCGCTTGAGGAGGCCGGGAAAGAACAGAATGTAGCAGTGGTCTGCAGTGGAGATGCAGGGATATATGGAATGGCAGGGCTGGTGTATGAGCTTGCAGCGGATTATTCGGGTGTGGAGATTGAAGTAGTTCCAGGTATCACAGCCGCTTCCGGAGGAGCCGCAATACTTGGAGCGCCGCTGATGCATGATTTTGCAGTCATCAGTCTCAGTGATCTGATGACGCCCTGGGAAAAAATAGAAAAGCGTCTCCGGATGGCTGCAATGGCAGATTTCGTAATCTGCATTTACAATCCTTCCAGCAGGAAAAGAGCGGATTATCTGAAGAAAGCCTGCCTCTGTATGATGGAATATAAAAAGGAAGATACGGTGTGCGGCATTGTAAAAAATATCGGTCGGGAAGGCGAATGTATGAAGATACTGAGTCTTAAGGAACTATCTGAGACGGATGTGGATATGTTTACGACTGTATTTGTAGGAAATGAAGAGACCAGAATAATCGGAGATAAAATGGTGACGCCAAGGGGATACAAGAATGTGTAGAAATTGCAGGGTTTTCTGTGTCGGAGTCGGAGTGGGAGATCAAAAGCTTCTGACGCTGGAAGCAGAGGAATGTATTGAAGAAAGTGATCTGATCATCGGAGCAGCCAGGATGGTGGAATTATTTGCGGATGGGAAACGGCCGCAGTTTATAGAATACCGGCCGGAGAGGATCCGGGATTATCTGGTGGAACATATAGAATATGAAAAATGTGCGGTCCTTTTTTCCGGGGACACCGGATTTTACAGCGGGGCAAAAGCACTGGTAAAGGTCTTGGAGGAAAGTGGGATTGCGGTGCAGATTCTGCCGGGGATTTCTTCAATCGTGTATTTGGCGGCACGCCTTCACACAAGCTGGGAAGATGCTGCGATCTGCAGCATTCACGGAAGAAAGCAGAATTTTATCCAGGCAGTCAGAGAGAACCGAAAGACGTTTCTGATTCTTGGTAAAGATTCCGGCGCGATGATCTGTGAAAAACTGGAATACTACGGACTGCAGAATTTGAAGCTCTATATTGGAAATCGCCTTTCTTATGCGGAGGAAGAGATTCTTACCGTTCAGGCATCGGACGCGAAACCGGAGAATTTCGCGGAGCTTTCTGTTGTGATGATCGAAAACCCGGAGCCATCACGGAGAGTCTGTGTGCATTTGCCGGATGAAGCATTTATCCGTGGAAAAGTGCCGATGACGAAGGAGGAAATCCGAACGTTAAGTCTTGCCAGTCTTATGCTCACCCGGGATGCGGTCCTCTATGATGTCGGCGCCGGAACCGGATCTGTATCGGTCGAAGCGGCACTTCAGGCGCCGGGGATCCGCGTTTATGCTGTGGAAAAAAAGGCGGAGGGCATTGAACTGATTCTGGCAAATAAGAAAAAGTTTATGACGGACAATCTGGAGGTTATTCATGGTGTGGCACCGCAGGTGCTGGAAGGCCTGGAAATACCCACCCATGTATTTATCGGAGGAAGTTCCGGAAATCTGAAAGAAATCCTGCGATGCGTCCGCAGGAAGAATCCGGACGCAAGGATCGTGATCAATGCAATCTCGTTGGAAACACTGAAAGAAGTGATGGAAGCTGCAGAAGAAGGACTTCTTCAGGAACCTGAGATCCGTCAGATCACGGCATCAAGAGCGCATAAGCTTGGAGATTATCACATGATGATGGGAATGAATCCTGTTTATATTGTATCAGATGGGAGAATAGATGGATAAATGAAAATACCTGGAATTATGATTGCGGCTACGGCGAGCGGAAGCGGGAAGACGGCAGTCACCTGTGCTCTGATGGAAGCTCTTGTGAAAAAAGGAATAGGTGTGGCAGCATGCAAATGTGGTCCGGATTATATTGATCCCATGTTTCACCGGAACGTGCTGGGAATCGATTCGGAAAATCTGGATCTGTTTTTCTGCGAAAAAGAGCAGCTGCGCTCTTGTTTTACACGACATGCGTCAAATGCCGATGCAGCCGTCATTGAAGGCGTTATGGGATATTATGACGGGATGGGCCTTGGCACAGAGGAGGCGAGCTCCTATGATGTGGCACGAACGCTTGGCGTTCCGGTGATCCTGGTGCTTCCGTGCCGCGGAATGGCTCTGTCGATTCTGGCTGTGCTAAAGGGAATGCTGGAATTCCGGAACGACAGCCATATCAGCGGAATCATTCTAAACCGTATTTCACCGTCACTGTATCCGAAAATGAAAGAGATGATCGTGCACGGGCTGCGGGAGATGGGGCATGATGTGAAAGTGCTGGGATATGTGCCGGAACATCCTGCGTTTCAGCTGGAGAGCCGTCATCTGGGACTCATCCTTCCGGAGGAAATTGCTGATCTTAAGAAACAGATTGAAGAGGCGGCAGAGATCCTTGAGAAAAGTGTGGATCTGGATGCGGTGCTCGCACTGATGGATTCGGATGTAGAAAGAAAGAATTCAGCAGAAAGCGAAGTGGTACCGGGAAACCGGGATGCAAAGGAGCCTGTTACAATTGCTGTTGCGCGGGATGCTGCGTTTTGCTTTTATTATAAAGAAAATCTGGAAATTCTGAAAACGCTTGGATGTAGGCTGGTCTGGTTCAGTCCTCTGGAGGATAGCAAGATGCCTGAAGAGGCAGATGGGATACTGCTTGGCGGGGGATATCCGGAAATCTATGCCAGACAGCTTTCTGCCAATGCATCCATGAGACAGGATCTGAAAGAAAAGCTGAATCAGGGAATGCCGTGTATCGCAGAATGCGGAGGGTTTCTGTATCTTCTGGAACAGCTTCAGGGAACGGACAAAAGCTTTTATCCGATGGTAGGATTGCTCGAAGGAAGTGCAGAAAAGAAAGAGCGGCTGATCCGTTTCGGGTACATGAATGTAAGAGCAGAAGCAGACGGATGTTATCTGCGGAAGGGAGAGTGTATCCGGGGACATGAATTCCATTATTGGGAAGCCCAAAAAATAGGAGAAGACTGTCTGGCTGAGAAGCCGGACGGAAGACGGAGCTGGAGAGAAATCCATATGAAGAACAGGATTTTTGCGGGATTTCCGCATCTTTACTGGGGCTCAAACCCGGAATTTGCCGTAAGATTTGTGAAAGAATGCCAAAGGAGACGAAAAGAATGCAGGAGAAAATAAAAACAGAACAGGAACAGCTGGAAGAGATAAAAATGCAGATTCGGCCTCTGGATGAAAAGAGCATGGATCTTGCAAAGAAGAGGTGGATGAGCGTTGCAAAGCCACTGTTCAGTCTGGGGAAGCTGGAGAAAGCAGTGATTCAGATTGCGGGGATCCTGGGAACAGATTACTATGAATTGAAAAAGAAGGGCCTTATTATCATGTGTGCCGATAATGGAGTGGTAGAAGAGGGAGTCACACAGACCGGGCAGGATGTGACGGCGGCTGTGGCGGATAATTTCACCAAAGGGCAGGCGAGTACCTGTATTATGGCTCAGGTAGCAAATGTTGATGTCTTCCCGGTTGATATCGGAATGGTATGTGATGTTGCTTCTGTCACAAAACCGGCTGATAAGGTGGCGTACGGCACAGCCAATCTGGCCAAAGGACCGGCAATGACCCGGGAACAGGTGCTGCAGGCAACTATGGTCGGCATCCGTCAGGTGAAAGAAAAGAAAGAGGCCGGTTATGCCATCCTGGCGACCGGAGAAATGGGAATCGGAAATACGACTACCAGCAGTGCGGTGGCAGCGGTGCTTTTGAATGAAGAAGCAGAGACTGTAACAGGAAAAGGAGCCGGACTTAGTAGTGATGGACTGAAGAGGAAGATCCGGGTCATCCGGGAAGCAATTGAAAAACAGAAACCGGAACAACAGGATGTGATCGATGCCCTTTCTAAAGTGGGCGGCCTGGATATAGCGGGCCTTATGGGGGTATTCCTGGGAGGAGCCATGTATCGGATTCCAGTCGTGATCGACGGGTTTATCTCTGCTGTGGCGGCACTTTGCGCGGTACGTCTTGTGCCGGAGGCGGCCGGATATATTCTGCCTTCTCATGTGTCAAAGGAACCTGCCGGGCAGCTTGTACTGGATGCGCTCGGCATGTCTCCACTTTTGACCTGTGACATGTGTCTCGGTGAAGGAAGTGGAGCGGTGGCGGTGATGCCGCTCCTTGAAATGGGCCTTCAGGTGTATCGGAAAATGGGAACATTTTCGGAAATGGATATTGAGCAGTATCAGGTATTATCATAACAGTGTGGAGTGAGTACGATGAATTGGATACAATCTTTGATCATTGCATGTTCCATGTATTCCAGGATCCCGATGCCGGTGATCGAATGGAATGAAAAAAATATGAAGTATGCGATGTGTTTTTTCCCGCTGATAGGCGTGGTAACAGGGGGTATACAGTATCTTGCCGGAAGCGTGATGTACCATCTTTCTGTAGGGAGAATTTTGCTCGCGGCGGTGATGACGTTACTCCCTGTCGTGGTAAGCGGCGGAATTCATCTGGATGGATTTATGGATACGATGGACGCGCTTGGTTCCTGCGGGGACCGGCAAAAGAAGCTGGAAATTCTGAAGGATTCTCACAGCGGAGCATTCGCTGTCATGGGAATGGGATGTTATCTGGTGTGGAGTCTGGGAATCTGGTCGGAACTTACGGAAGAAATGCTGGCACCGGCTGCGTGTATCTATGTCATTTCCAGAGCCCTCAGCGGATATTCGGTGGTCACTTTTCCTGCGGCGAAAGACAGCGGGCTTGCGCGGACCTTTAAGGATCGCGCACAGAAAAGAACGGTGCAGATTACGTCTGTCCTGTGGCTGCTTGCGGGAGCTGCGCTGATGTTGTGGACGGATGCACGTGCTTCGATAGGAGCGGCCATCGGCGTTTTCTGTTCCTGGGTCTATTATCGCAGGATCTGCAGAAAACAATTTGGAGGAGTGACAGGGGATCTGGCAGGATTTTTCCTTCAGGTCAGTGAACTTGCCATGCTGACAGGAATGGTGGTGATGCAGGCATGGAAGTGATATTGATCCGTCATTTTAAGACAAAAGGGAATCTGGAAAAAAGATATATCGGAAGAACGGATGAGCCGCTTGACCGGATGGCGATACCACAGCGTATGCAGGAGCTGAAGACCGAGCGGGTAATTGTAAGCCCGATGAAACGTTGCAGGCAGACCGCGGAGATCCTCTTCCCCGGGCAGACACAGACTGTCTGTGATAGCCTTAGGGAATGTGATTTTGGAGAGTTTGAAGGTAAGAATTATTTAGAATTGTCAGCGAATCCGCTTTATCAGGGATGGATTGATTCCGGCGGTACGATGCCATTTCCGGGAGGGGAAAGTCATGATGAATTCCGGAAACGGTGTGTGCAGGGATTTGAGCATATGATGGATCAGCTTGAGAAGGATGCCTGTAAAAATGCCGCTTTTGTTGTTCACGGAGGAACAATCATGTCAATTCTGGAAACGTTTGATCCGGAACACAGAGAATTTTATCACTGGCAGGCGGCAAACGGAGAAGGATTTCGAATTAAGATTCCGGACGAAGCATGGAAGTCCGGCAGAAAATATTTTGCGGAGATTGAGAAACTATGAGAATACTTTGTGTCTGTGTGGCAGGTTTTGTGCTGGATGCCATTTTGGGGGATCCGGTGTGGCTGTATCATCCGGTGCGGCTGATTGGGAAATGGATTGAAATCATGGAAAAGGTGCTTCGGGCGATATGCGGAGAAACAGACCGGGCGCTGCACGTGGCGGGGATCGTTCTCTGGTTTGCAGTCGTTATCGCTTCGACAGGGATTCCTGTAATTCTTTTATACTTTATAAATTCTGTAAATCCGTGGCTGGCATTTGTCGTGGAAATGTTCTGGTGCTATCAGATTCTTGCGGGGAAATCACTGAAAACGGAAAGTCGGAAAGTGTATGATCGTTTGAAGGAACATGATCTTCCTGGAGCGAGATATGCGGTCTCCATGATCGTCGGAAGGGACACGAAAAATCTGAGTGAGCAGGGTGTGACAAAGGCAGCTGTAGAAACGGTGGCTGAAAATACATCTGACGGGGTGATCGCGCCACTATTTTACCTGATGATAGGCGGGGCGCCCCTCGGATTTTTCTATAAAGCTGTGAATACGATGGATTCTATGGTAGGATATAAGAATGACAAGTATCTGTATTTCGGAAGGTTTGCTGCGAAAATGGATGATCTGTTCAATTATATTCCGGCAAGGCTTTCCGCATTTTTTATGATACTGAGTGCGTTTTGCCTTGGAATGGATGGCAAAGGAGCCCTTCGGATCTATTTGCGTGACCGGAGAAAACATGCCAGTCCCAATTCGGCACAGACAGAAGCAGTCTGCGCAGGGGCGCTGGGAGTACAGCTGGCGGGAGATGCATATTATTTTGGAAAATTATATCATAAGGAAACGATCGGTGATCCGGTCAGAGAAATAGAGGCGGAGGATATTGTCCGGGCTGGCCGTCTGATGGACGGAACAGCGGTGTTAACGCTGATCGTACTGGGCCTTCTCCGGATTGTGGTTCTTTAGAAATAATAGAAGAAGTGTACAAATCAACAGAAAGGGGAAGAACATTGGAATATATACATGGCGGAGATATTTACACATACACGGGAATGACAGACTTTTCCGTTAATGTAGGACCGTTTGGACCAAGTATGGCAGTGATGGAAGCGGCGAGAAAGGCAGTCGCTGAGATTGGTAATTATCCGGACAGCCGGTGCGGGAAGCTGAGAGAGGCGTTGGAAAAAGACACCGGAATACCGGGAAAACAGTTCGTCTTTGGAAACGGCGCTGCAGAGTTGATTTACGATGTGGTTCGTGCGGTGCGTCCGAAGAAGGCAGTCATCAGTGTTCCGACGTTTGCAGAGTATGAGCAGGCCCTTCAGACAGAGAAATGTGAAATTCTGTATCATGAAAAGAAAGAGGAGGAAGGATTTGCGCTGGGTGAGGATTTCCTGGAGTTTTTGCGGGATGATGTGGATATAGTGTTCCTTTGTTCACCGGATAATCCGTCCGGAAGAAGCGTGCCGAAAGGACTGCTTCGAAAAATACTGAGAATATGTGAAGAAAAACAGATCTTTATGGTGTTGGATGAATGTTTTCTGGATTTTATGGAGAATGCATCCGAAATGACAATGATAAAAGAAGCGGCAAAGAGCAGTTATCTCATGGTGATCCGGGCATTTACCAAAATGCATGCCATGCCCGGACTCCGCTCGGGGTATGCAGTGAGTAGAAATGAAAGCATTCTGGAGAAAATGGAACGATGTCGGCAGCCCTGGAATGTATCAATCCCTGCTCAGGCGGCATCACTTGCGGCACTTAAGGAAAAGAAAAGAGTGCAGACGACCAGGGAATTTATTACCAGGGAAAGAAAATGGATGGAAGAAGGGCTGGCGGAGATTGGAGTTACCTTCTTCCCATCGGAAGTAAACTACATTTTGCTGAAAAGTGATCTGGATCTGTTTGAGAAGATGAAGGAATATCGGATCCTGATCCGGGACTGCAGCAATTACCGGGGACTCGAGAAAGGATTTTACAGGATTGCGATCCGGCAGCGCGGGGATAATCACAGATTGCTGGAAGCATTGTATGATATATATTCGAAGAGTGTGAAGGTAGAAGAAACGGAGGAGACAGATGGCGAAATCGATCATGATCCAGGGAACGATGTCTAATGTGGGCAAGAGTATTCTTGTCGGAGGGCTATGCCGCATTCTGAAGCAGGACGGCCTTCGCGTAGCACCGTTTAAATCCCAGAATATGGCACTCAATTCCTTTATCACCACGGAAGGTCTGGAGATGGGGCGCGCTCAGGTGATGCAGGCTGAGGCGGCAGGTATTCAGCCGTCTGTTGATATGAATCCAATCCTGCTGAAACCGACCACGGATACGGGATCGCAGGTAATCGTGCGGGGTGAAGTGACGCGAACGATGTCTGCATCGGAATATTTTCGAAAAAAGAAAGAATATATACCGATGATTCTGGAAGCGTATCATCGGTTGGAAGAACAGTATGATGTTATTGTGATCGAAGGTGCCGGGAGTCCGGCCGAGATCAATCTGAAACAAAATGATATTGTCAATATGGGACTGGCGGATATGGTGGATGCGCCGGTCCTTCTGGCGGGCGATATAGATCGTGGCGGAGTGTTTGCACAGATCGTGGGGACGATTGAACTTCTGGAAGAACATGAGAGGATGCGGGTCAAAGGAACGATCATCAACAAATTCCGGGGGGACAAAGGAATTCTGAAACCGGGACTTACGATGTTGGAGGAAAGAACCGGGATACCGGTCTGTGGGGTGGTACCGTATCTGCACCTTGACATTGATGAAGAGGACAGTCTGACGGAGCGGTTTGAAAGAAAAGGTGGTTCCGGCCTGGCAGACATTGTTGTCATACGGCTTCCGAGAATCTCGAATTTTACAGATTTTGCACCGCTGGAACACAGGAAAGAACTTTCTGTCCGATATGTCTCATCTGCAAGGGATTTTGGTAATCCGGATGCGGTTCTGATCCCGGGGAGCAAGAATACGATGGAAGATCTGTTGTGGATGCGCCAGAATGGTCTGGAAGGGAAAATACTCCGGCATGCGTCTTCCGGAAAATTAGTTTTCGGGATCTGTGGCGGATATCAGATGCTGGGAGAGGAGATTCTTGATCCTGAACAGGTGGAAAAAGGCGGCAGCATTCAGGGAATGGGACTGCTTCCGGTTTGCACTGTTTTTCAGGGGGAAAAGACAAGGAGCAGAATTCATGGATGTTTCGGTGATACACAAGGAATCCTAAGCGGACTTTCCGGATCACATCTGGAAGGATATGAGATCCATATGGGCAGGACAACTCTGAGAAAAGGAAACCCGCTCCTTAAGATTCAGGAAGAACTGCATGAAGAGACGGGAAAAGTGGATGGCACCTGGCAGGGAAATGTGTATGGTTGTTATATCCATGGAATCTTTGATTCGGCTGAAGTGTCGGACGGATTGGTAAGGGCTGTCTTAAAAGCAAAGGGAGTGGATACGGATCAAGTCATGACGATGGATTACAACCGATATAAGGAAAATCAATATGACCTTCTCGCAGATGCCCTGCGGGAGAATCTGGATATGAATTATATTTATGAAGTAATTGAGAAAGGGATGAAGATGCCATGCAGTCTGTGATTCGAATCGGAAGCAGAAAAAGTAAGCTTGCGGTGATACAGGCCGAAATTGTAAAAAAACGGATTTTGCAGTTTCATCCGGAACTGGAAATTGAAATTGTAACGATGAAAACAACCGGAGATAAGATCCTGCATCAGAGCCTTGAGAAGATCGGGGGAAAGGGGCTGTTTGTGAAAGAACTGGATCATGCACTCATGGAGGGCAGGATCGATCTGGCAGTGCACAGTCTGAAAGATATGCCTTCGGAAATATCGAAGGAGTTACCGGTCTTTGCATTTCCGAAAAGAGGAGATCCGCGGGATGTGCTGGTCTATTCAGAGCAGGCCGTGCAAACGGGAAGGCTACAGATCATTGGGACCGGCAGCAGGAGAAGGCAGATCCAGATGGCAGAACGGTTTGGGGACTGCAGATTTGAAGGAATACGGGGAAACATCCGGACCCGCCTGGAGAAGCTGGAGACGGAGTCATACGATGCTCTTGTACTGGCGGCAGCAGGACTTCAACGGCTGGGGATGGAGTCGCGGATCGGAAGATATTTCGATGTGGAGGAAATGATCCCGGCAGCGGGTCAGGGGATTTTGGCAGTGCAGGGAAGAAAAGGAGAAAACTGGATCTGGGAAGAGATTCTGGATCACAGAGAGACGCGAGCAGCAGCGCTTGCTGAACGGCAGTTTATTGCGGAACTGGGAGGAGGGTGTACATCACCGGTTGCGGCACACGCGAGGACGAAAGGGGAAGAACTCTGTCTGTCGGGACTTTATTATCGTGAGTCGGATGGTCGGTTTTTTAAGGAAAAGATCGCGGGGACTTGTCAAAAAGCGCAGGAAGCAGGCGCCCTGCTTGCAAAAGAGATGAGACGGAAATATGGTGATTGATAAAAAAATCAGGGAGACGGACATGGAGCAGCAAGGAAAGGTATGGCTTGCGGGAGCAGGACCCGGCGATGTCGGCCTATTAACAATAAAAACAAGAAAAATCATGGAGGAGGCAGATACAATCGTATATGATGCACTGGTCAGTACAGAAATCCTCAGCTTGATTCCGGATGAAAAAGAAATGATTGATGTAGGAAAACGCCAGGGAAATCATCCTGTCCCGCAAAAAGAGATCAATCAGATTTTGCTGGAAAAGGCAATGGAAGGAAAAAAGGTACTCCGTCTTAAAGGCGGGGATCCATTTGTGTTTGGAAGAGGAGGAGAGGAGGCAGAAGTGCTTGCGGAACACGGAATACTATTTGAAGTGGTTCCGGGAGTTACATCTGCAGCAGCTGTTCCGGCCTATGCAGGAATTCCGGTGACACATCGCGATTACACGTCTTCTTTTCATGTAATTACAGGACATCCGAGAAAAGACGGAAGCAGCCGGATCGATTATCCGGCGTTGGTTTCATTAAAGGGGACATTGGTTTTCCTCATGGGGATCACTTCGCTTGGAAAGATCTGTCGTGGACTTATGGATGCAGGTATGGATCCAGATACCATGGCAGCTGTCATAGCGAAAGGAACAACGGCTGGACAAAAAAATGTGGTTTCCACGTTGGAACATTTGGAAGACGAAGTCCTGCTTTCCGGAATCGGGACACCTGCATTGGTCGTAGTCGGGTCGGTCTGTTCACTGGCAGGACGGTTTGCTTGGAGGGCAGCTCTGCCTCTTAACGGGAAACAGATTGTAGTGACCAGACCCAGGGAAAATCCGGGACATCTGGCTGGGTGGCTGAGAACATTAGGAGCACAGGTCATTGAAATGCCTACTATACGTACCAAGGTGATCTCGCCGAATGAGAGACTATGTGAAGTGATGAAAAAATTCGGAACATGTGCCGATCAGGAATGGCTGGTATTTACCAGTGTGATCGGTGTGCGGGTATTCTTTCAGGAACTGAAACATCTTAAAATCGATCTGCGGCAGCTGCTTGGGGGACCGGCGGATATAAAAATTGCCGCAATCGGTGCTGCAACAGAAAGGGAGCTTGCAGGAACAGGCATTTTTGCGGATGTGGTTCCGGAGATTTTTAACGCGGAGAGTCTGGGAACTTGTATTGCAGAAAAGGCAGCTCCGGGAAGTCATATCGTCATTGTGCGGGCGGAGCAGGGATCTCCCGAATTGTTGCCTCCACTTGCGAGAAAGAGACTTGCTGTTGAAGATATTCCGCTCTATACTACGGTGTATACAGAAAATGATGCTGTGACCGGAAGAGTGAAGCATCTGCTTGAAAATGGAGAAATTGATATCGTAACATTTACCAGCGCTTCTACGGTAAGAGGGTTCGTGGCTTCTTTCGAGAAGAGTGGATTTGAAAACATGTGTGCAGTTTGTATCGGGGAGCAGACAAAAAGAGAAGCCGAGCGTTGCATGAAGACATCGGACGAGAGAAATGCACTACAGATTCTGACGGCAGAAGAAGCCTCAGAAGAAGGAATCCTTCAGACAATTTGTGATCATTTCCTGCAGAATACGAAAAGAGAATGAATATGGGGAACTATATTATAAAAAGAATTTTAACAGGCATTTTTTCTTTGTTTGTTCTGATCACGGTTACATTTTTCCTGACGAGAAGTATGCCCGGAAGCCCATTTCAGAGCAGCAACATTTCACCCAATATGGTAGAAACGATGGAAAAAGAATATGGACTGGATGAACCGGCAGCAGTTCAGTATAAGAATTACCTGACAGGCTTGTTAAGGGGAGATATGGGGATTTCTTATAAAAAGCAGGGTGTACGGGTTTCTGATGTAATCGCAAGGGCCTGGCCGTATACGGTGAAAGTCGGAGGACTGGCAATCCTGACGGCGCTTGTTTTGGGAACGGCGCTGGGAATCTGTCAGGCGTGCAGTAGAAAGACTCTGGTAAGAGAAGGAATTTTTATCGGAACTGTACTTGGAGGTGCGATTCCGAATTTTGCGGCGGCAGTCTTGCTTTTGCTGATATTTGGAGTAAAGCTTGGGTGGTTCCCGGTTTCCGGTCTTTTATCCCGGGCGCATTATGTGCTCCCGGTCTTATCTCTTGCTTTATATCCGACTACGGTTGTGGCTAGAATGATGAACCAGTCCATACGGGAGGAGTCTGCAAAAGAATATGTGGTCATGGCAAAAGCGAGGGGAATCAGCCAGAAGAAAATTTTGTATTGTCATATTCTGAGGCATGCGTGGACTTCGATCCTGGGGTATCTGGGCCCTGCGGCCGCTTATCTCATTACCGGAAGTTTTGTGACGGAAACGGTATTTAATATCCCGGGACTTGGAAGAGAATTTGTGAATGCGGTATCCGGAAGAGATTATACGATGATCATGGGACTCACAATCTTTATGGGAATGGTCGTTATTATCGTTAATCTGGCAATGGACATCCTGCGCATGATACTGGAACCGTCGGTAAGGAGGAGCAAATGAAGACTTTCTGGAAAAGTAAATACAGCCGTCTGGGAATCTGTATACTGCTGGTATTGACTTTTTTTACGGTTTTGGTTCCGTTTCTTCCGTTTTATGATCCGGTTACGCAGAATGCAGATCTGAGAAATGCAGGTAGTTCTTTGATGCATTTGTTTGGCACCGATAAATTTGGCCGTGATATTTTCAGCAGAGTGTGGTATGGGGCCGAAATCAGTATGAAGGTGGGCATTCTTGCCAGTCTGATCTCATCGATAGTGGGACTTCTGTATGGCGGGATTGCCGGATATGCCGGAAAGAAAACGGATATGATCATGATGCAGGCAGCAGATATTGTGGATTCGATTCCATCGCTTTTGTATGTCATCCTGTTCATGCTGCTTTTCGGAGCCAGTGTAAAAACGGTGATTTTGGGAATCTGTATCTCCGGGTGGACACGGATGGCGCGCGTAGTTCGTGGCGAGATTCTGCGATTAAAAGAGATGGATTACATTCTTGCGGCCCGTCTCGAGGGATCCGGGGCAATGCGGATTCTGATCAAACAGATGCTTCCGAATCTGAAGGAAAAAGTGATTTTGAACGCAGTACTGCTTGTCCCGGAAGCTATTTTCACAGAGGCTTTTTTGAGCTTTCTGGGTGTTGGAATTGCTGCACCGGCTGCAAGTCTTGGAACTCTGATCCAGGAGGCAAGAAGCCAGATGCAGATTTATCCTACACAAATGATGTGGCCGGTACTGGTGCTGGTCTTATTGATCTTTTCGCTGAATCTGATCGTCAGGGAGAATTAGGTTATGAGTTTACTTAAAATAGATGATTTAAGTGTAAAATTTCATAAACGGCAGGAAGGAGACGGTGTAGTAAACCATTTCTCATTTGAGCTGAGAGAGGGAGAAATCACTGGACTGGTGGGGGAATCCGGTTGTGGAAAGACCACGGCAATGCGAGCGGTCTTGGGACTGCTTTCTTCAGAGACAGAGGTTTCTTTTGGGTATATGGAAGCCGAAGGAGAAGAAATCCTGCGAGGATACCACGAAATGGGCGGGGATTGTCCGGAAAAGATGAAGAAATTGAGAGGACATGTAATTTCTATGGTGTTCCAGGAACCGTCGGCGTATCTGGATCCTGCAATGACGGTGGGAAAACAGCTGACAGAGACGATAAGAGAGCATGCTCGATGTGGAAGGAAAGATGCGGAACAAGAAGCCGGTAAGCTTCTCAAAATGGTGGAGATCACGCGGGAGAAAGAGGTAATGAAGCAGTATCCGTTCGAACTGTCGGGAGGAATGTGCCAAAGGGTTTCAATCGCACTTGCGCTTGCCTGTCATCCGTCTGTTTTAATTGCGGATGAGCCGGTGACTGCGTTAGATGAAGCCATCCAGGAAGATATTCTGATCCTTCTTCGGCGGATCGCAAAAGAAAATGACATGGCAGTCATGCTGATCAGTCATGATCTGAGTGCGGTCGCTTCTATCTGCGACAGAGTTCTGGTTATGAAGGAAGGAAGTCTGATAGAAGAAGGTTCTGTGGAAGAGATTTTCCAAACACCCAGACACGAATATACAAGAGAATTGCTGCGATGTGTGAAAAATCTGGATCAGAGGGAACTTCGGGAGGTCCAAAGAAATGCAGAAGAGATTCTGAAGCTTGAGCATGTGAGTAAATCTTACAAAGTGACAGAAGCGGTCAAGGATGTGAGTCTGACGATTTTTCGAGGAGAATGCTATGGCATAATCGGGGAGAGCGGATGTGGTAAAACGACGCTTGCACGGATGATAACCGGAATGTTGAGACCGGATGCGGGAGAAATTCGGTATATGGGAAAGCCTATTGTGCCTTTAAGAAAATGGAAAAAGAACCGGCATCAGGAAGGAATACGTATGATTTTCCAGAATCCTCTTACAGCTTTGAATCCGGCATTAACAATCGAACAAATGTTGACGGAGACGATTTTTGCCGGTGGGAAAACAGACAAAATAGAAATGAGAGAGCACTATGTAACAGTATTGGAAAGAGTTGGAATGGGAGAAGAGGTATTGACGAAATATCCGGATGAATTTTCGGGAGGACAGAGACAGAGACTTGCTCTTGCCCGTGCACTCTTAAGAAATCCCAGCTTCCTGGTCTGCGATGAGCCGGTATCGGCACTGGATTTTCCGGTGCAGGAACAGATACTGAGGCTATTAAAGGAAATACAGAAAAAAGAGAAAGTGACAATTTTATTTATTTCTCATGATTTACATGCAGTGCACTTTTTATGCCAGAGAACGTGTGTGATGTATCTGGGAACGATGGTTGAAGAGGGCTACACAGATGAGGTTTATAGGAAGCCTCTTCATCCCTATACCAGAGCACTTCTGAATGCAGGACACAGAACAGAACCAGAAAGTGTAAGGCAGAACTCAGAATCTGAAAATATGAATCTGGAGAATACAAATATGAGAGAGGAAGAGTCACATGGTTGTCCTTATGCCGGAAAATGTCCGGATGTCAGAGCGTATTGTTATCGAAAACGTCCAAAGATGTATTCAATCGATGGACGAAGAGTGGCATGTTTTTTATATACGGAACGGTAAACAAGAGGAGAGACAGGATGAAGAGAATATATGCAGTATTGACAGTGCTTCTTGCTGTCAGTTTGATTTGCGGCAGCTGTAGCCAAAAGAAAGATGAAATAAGAAATGAAGAGAAGGAGCTTACAGTGGCAATCAGTGCAGATACCGGATCAATGGATCCGGCCGGAAGTATCGCGCTGACCTACCTCGCGTATTCTGTAACTGCACTGGATGAACTTCTGACATATGACTCTGATGGAAGGATTGAGTACCGCGCAGCTAAATCTTATGAAGTGAATGAAGACTCAACGATTTGGACATTTCATCTGCGGGAAGAGGCGGTGTGGTCGGACGGAAGTCCGGTCACTTCTTCTGACTTTGTAAATACAATGCAGCGTGCGCTGGATCCGGTGAGCCAGAGCGGATATGCTGTCTATCTCTTTCCGATCCGGAATGCAGAGGCAATCTATAATGGGGAAAAAGGGATAGAAGAACTGGGGGTGGAGACTCCGGATGAGTATACACTGATTTTTCATCTTGAAAGTCCCTGTGTGTATTTCCTGGATCTGCTGCGCCTTCCGGTCTATACGCCATCCTGTCAGAAATATGCGACTGAGACCGGAAACGGCTGGGATAAAGATCCATCGACCAGTGTCTCAAACGGTCCTTTTTATCTGAAAGAATATGTGCCGGAACAGTATTTTGTGCTGGAAAAGAACGAACGGTACTGGAATGCAGATCAGATCCAATTGAACAGAATCACGTACCGCTTTTTTGCAGATCAGCAGTCCATGGCGAATGCATATGAGGCGGGAGAAGTGGATGTGGCGACTTCTCTCCCATCCTATGTTATGGAACTGTATCAGGGAAAAGCAGATCTGGTTGTGACAAATCAGATCGCAACACGGTACATTTACCCGAATCTGGATGTGGAGCCGCTTCAGGACGTGCGGGTCCGGAAAGCACTGAGTCTCGCAATCGAGCGGGAAGAACTCTGTAAAATCGTAGGCGATGATACGGAACCTACCGTCAATCTTGTCGCAAAGCGCATGAAAGATAAGGCTACCGGCAATTATTTTGTGGAAGAAGCGGATCCTCCATTTGAAGAGAATATAGAAGAAGCCAGAGAACTGCTGGCGGAAGCAGGCTATCCGAACGGAGAGGGCTTCCCGACATTGACTTATAATTACCCTACACTGGAGTTGGATTCGGATACGGCGCAGGTTCTGAAGGAACAGCTGAAACGAAATCTGAATATCAACGTGGAACTGAAGGCGCAGGAACTTCAGGTTAATTATTCCGATCGCCATGCAGGAAATTTTGAATTGTGCCGGATGAACTGGACGGCGGATTTCACAGATCCATATACCTATTTGTCGCTCCTTCTTACCAACAGTACATATAATTGCAGCGGAGTGAAGGATGCAGAATATGATGCACTGGTAAAGGCATCGGACTCTGAGACGGATCCGGAGAAACGATCACAGCTTCTTCATCAGGCGGAACAGCTTGCGGTGGGAAAGCAGTTTTATGTGATACCGTTATTCTCGATGAAGAGCTGCAATTTGATACGGCCGGAAATTATCGGGATTACGCAGATAGCCGCTACCGGTGCACTGGAATACCGGTACGCAGACAGGAGGTAGGAGTATGTTCCATCTGGTGACAGGAGGAAGCGGAAGCGGAAAATCGGAATACGCAGAACAGCTGATCATGGAATTTGGAGAAAAAGAGCCCTGGAGAAAACGGTATTACCTTGCTACGATGATGCCCTTTGGGGAGGAGACAAAACAGAAAATCGAACGCCACCGGAAAATGAGAGAAGGAAAAGGGTTCTGTACTGTTGAATGCTATCTGGATTTGAAAAAACAGCTTATCGGGCTGTTTGATGAAGAAAAACAAGCATGTAAACCATTGGTTTTGTTGGAGTGTATGTCGAATCTTGCCGCAAATGAACTATATGAAGAGAACGGTGCAGGGGAGAATTCGGCTGAAATAATTATGGAAGGAATCCGCTTTCTTGTCGATCACAGCTGTCTGCTTGTGGTCGTTACAAATGAAGTTTTTGCCGAAAGTGTACCGGATTCCCCCGAGATGACTGTATATAAAGAGGTGCTTGGGACGGTCAACTGCCGTATGGCAGGAATGGCAGATCAGGTAACGGAAGTGGTTTACGGAATTCCGGTGGAGGTGAAGAGATGAGAATGATCATTGGCGGGGCATTCCAGGGAAAAATGGAATATGCCCAAAAAGAATATCCCGGGATCAGATGGGTGGATGGAGCGGCGTGCTCGGAAGAAGAGCTGCTTCAGTGTGAAGGAGTCTATCATTTTCATCTGTATATCCGAAAGTCAATGGAAAAATATGAAGAGATGAGACTGTTTGCAGACAGAATCATTCGGGAAAATCCACAAATTGTGATCATAACAGATGAAATTGGATACGGACTCGTCCCGATCGATGCTTTCGAGCGCAGATATCGTGAAGAGACAGGACGGATCTGCACCAGGCTTGCAGCATTTTCCGATCGGGTGGACCGGGTGGTGTGTGGTATCGGACTGCCAATCAAAGGAGGAGATGTGCGATGAAAATAGAATTGGAGCAGGTAAAGCCTGCGGAGATAGAAAAGAGAAGTTTTGAGATTATTACAGAGGAACTGGGAGATACGATCCTCATTCCGGGGACGGAGCCGATCGTAAAGCGATGTATCCATACCAGCGCTGATTTTGATTATGTCGACAATCTGGTTTTTTCGGATCATGTTGTGGAAAGGGCGCTTAAAGCCCTGCGCGGCGGTGCGTCGATCGTGACGGACACTCAGATGGGAAAATCAGGGATCAACAAAAAGAAGCTGGCTGAATACGGAGGACACGTGTACTGCTTTATGTCCGATGAGGACGTGGCAGAGGCCGCAAAAAAGGGAGGAACAACCCGTGCCCAGGCCAGCATGGACAAAGCGGCCGGGTTAAGCGAGAAGCTGATTTTCGCAATCGGTAACGCGCCGACAGCGCTGGTGAGATTGTATGAATTAATTAAAGAAGGTAAAATAAATCCCGAGCTGATCATCGGAGTGCCGGTGGGATTTGTGAATGTGGTACAGTCCAAAGAGCTGATCCTTGGACTGAAGGATACACCTTATATCGTCGCAAAGGGAAGAAAAGGAGGAAGCAATATCGCAGCATGTATCTGCAATGCCCTTCTTTATATGCTGGATCAGGAGGCGTAAACCATGCGAAAGTCTTATTTCCCTATGTTTGTGGATATTTCGGAGAAAAAGATCGTTGTGATCGGGGCAGGCGTGATCGCGGCACGGCGTATACGGACCCTTTTGGCATTTTCAGGGAACATTCATGTCATAGCATCTGAGATATGTGAAGAGGTCCTGAGACTGAAAGAAGAACAGAAGGTTCATTGTATCAGAAAAAAGTTCGAAGAGCAGGATCTTGCGGGGGCGGACATCGTGTTCGCAGCCACTAACAATCACAGATTGAACAGGCAGATCGTGTGTTACTGTAATGCACATGGAATCCCGGTCAATACTTGTGATCAGAAAGAACTGTGCGATTTTTATTTTCCATCTATTGTTATAAAAGACGAAATCGTGATCGGAATTGGCTCCGGTGGGACGGATCCCGGAAAAGTAAAATCTGTCAGAGAAAGAATTGAAGGGATGTTGGAGTGAACGGTGTACGCTGTACAAAGACAAAAATATGAGGTTTGTGCAAATTGTTGCAGCGTATTTGGTAAAAATATATAAAAATACGGGATTGGGTTTGTACTTTGTGCATAAATGTGTTCTTCAGTGAAAAACGTTTGTTTATGTGCGTGGCACAAAAACATAAACTTGTAGAATGTGCGCAATACACGGAAAAAAGTGTTGAAAATCCGGCTGATTTTCCTTATGATATAAGTAACGGTTAAGGGAAATATTTCAAGCACGGAGGTTGAAAACATGAATGATAATATGATGTGGGCACTGGTGAAAGAAAAACCGGAACAGGGACTTTGGATGAAGAGAGTACCGATCCCGGAGGTTGGACCAAATGATGTGAAGATCAAGATCCACAAAAATGCAATTTGTGGTACGGACGTACACATTTATCAGTGGAATGACTGGGCACAGCACACGATCCCGATCGGACTTACAGCCGGACACGAGTATGTAGGCGAAGTTGTAGAAGTCGGAGCCGGTGTACAGGGATTCAAACCGGGCGATCTGGTATCCGGTGAAGGACATATCACCTGCGGCAAATGCCGTAACTGTCTGGAAGGACACAAGGAGAACTGTAAAGATGCAAAGGGCGTTGGCGTAAACAGAAACGGTGCGTTTGCTGAGTATCTGGTAATTCCGGCATCCAATGTATGGCCATGCAACCCGGCTATCGATGAGGAACTCTATGCAATCTTTGATCCGTTTGGAAATGCAACACATACAGCACTTTCTTATGATATGCTTGGCGAAGACGTTCTGATTGCAGGTGCCGGCCCGATCGGTATTATGGCAGCAGCAATCGCAAAATTCTCAGGAGCAAGACATGTTGTTATTACAGATATGAACCAGTATCGTCTGGATCTTGCGAAGAAACTCGGAGCAACAAGAACGGTCAATCTGACACAGGAAAAACTGCCGGATGTCATGAAGGAAATCGGAATGACAGAAGGATTTGACGTGGGTCTTGAAATGTCCGGAAGCCAGGTGGCTCTTCATGATATGATCCACAACATGAAACATGGTGGAAATATCGCACTTCTGGGTCTTCAGAGAACAGATGCTACGGTAGATCTGGAGACCGTAATCTTCAACGGATTGAATATCCGCGGTATTTACGGAAGAAAAGTATGGGATACATGGTACAAGATGTCTACTATGGTTCAGGCCGGACTGGATATCTCTCCGATCATCACGCATCGTTTTGACATCAGAGATTACGAAAAGGGATTTGCAGCAATGATTTCCGGAGAATCAGGAAAAGTAATTCTTGACTGGGCACATATCAACGATTAATAGAAAGGGGACCGCAGTAAATGGCACGTAAGAATGATATTTTAAGTATTTATACAAAAGAAGTAGAGGACATTAAGGAAGCAGGACTTTTTAAAGGCGAGGCTCCGTTCGTTTCTCCGCAGGGAGCTAGAGTAAAGATGGAAGACGGCAGAGAGTTGCTTTGCATGTGTGCAAATAACTATCTTGGACTGGGAGACAGCCCGCGTCTGATTGAAGCAGCAAAGAAAACATATGATGAAAAGGGATACGGAGTTGCATCTGTCCGTTTTATCTGTGGAACACAGGATATTCATAAACAGCTCGAGAAGAAGATATCCAGCTTCCTCGGAACCGATGACACGATTCTGTACTCTTCCTGCTTTGATGCAAACGGTGGTCTTTTTGAGACGATCCTGACGGCAGAAGACGCAGTGATCAGTGATGAACTGAATCATGCATCCATCATCGACGGAGTACGTCTCTGCAAAGCAAAACGTTTCCGTTATAAAAACAACAATATGGAAGACCTGGAAGCACAGCTGAAAGCTGCAGATGAAGCAGGCGCAAGAATCAAACTGATCGCAACAGACGGTGTGTTCTCTATGGACGGAATCATCTGCAATCTGAAAGGTGTATGTGATCTTGCTGATAAATACAATGCGCTGGTTATGGTTGATGACAGCCATGCCGTTGGCTTTGTAGGAAAACATGGACGCGGAACTGCAGAGTACTGCGGTGTAGAAGGACGTGTTGATATCATTACCGGAACACTTGGAAAAGCACTTGGCGGAGCTTCCGGCGGATATACGAGCGGACGTAAGGAAATCATCGATCTTCTTCGTCAGAGAAGCCGTCCGTACCTGTTCTCCAATTCTCTTGCACCGGCAATCGCAGGCGCAAGCATAGAGATGTTCAACATGCTGGAAGAAAGCACAGAGCTTCGCGATCACTTGGAAGAAGTGACTGCTTACTACCGCAAACAGCTCGTTGATAACGGCTTCGACATCATTCCGGGAACCCACCCATGCGTACCGGTTATGCTGTATGACGAAAGACTGGCAGGCGAATATGCAAAGAAAATGATGGAAAAAGGTGTATACGTAGTAGCCTTCTCTTATCCGGTCGTACCGAAGGGAAAAGCAAGAATCCGTACACAGGTTTGCGCAAGCCATACAAAAGAAGATATCGATTTCATTGTAAAATGCTTCAAGGAAGTTAGAGAAGAAATCGGAAGATAATTATAGATAGATTTTGGAGGATGTCTCTTTGGGGGAAGGAGATGTCCTCTTTTTTATGTGTTTCGGATAAAGGGGAGAATAGTTGTCAATGATGAAGAATGTTCAGTTGTAAACAACGAAAGGAACTGATATACTGGAAAAGAATATATTCAAAGCCAGAGATTTGCTTTTGAAGGCGAATGGCAGTAATTGCGTAATAGATATGATGGAGCATTACAAATGAAAGAATGGAAAGAAAGATTCGATGAAACATCACTGGAATGGGGCAAAAAGGCATGCTTGAACAGAAAGGTTGTTGATTTGACCAGGACAGAGAAAGGGTATTCGGCAGCAGTATTAGAGAGACAACGAGCAGAGGTTGTTATCAAAATGACGGATGATGACATTTCACGTATGAACTGCCAGTGCGCAATCGCGAAAAGTGGGAAAAACTGCAGGCACATGGCGGCAGTACTCTATGCGATTGACATGAGAAAAGAGGCAGAACAGAGTCGAAAAAATGAAGAGGAACTCATGAAGCTATGGAGGGAGAACGAAGAAAAGCATGCAGCAGAAGAGCAAAAAAAATCGAAGCTTCAGATAAAAAGGAGAAGAACAGCATATGAAAAAGAAGAACTGAAGCGTCGTGAAGAAGAAAGAGCTGTGGAAGAAAAGAAACGCCTGGAGGAGGAAGAAGCGGCACGCGAAAAGAGACGAATCGAAGAAGAAAAAGCTGTGGAAGAAAAGAAACGTCAGGAAGAAGAAAAAGCTGCAAAGAAGCTTGCCAGAGAGCAGAGAAAAGCGAAAAAAGCACGGCAGGATGAGGAACGAAAGAAAATAGCAGAACAGCGCCGCGAAAAAGAGGCGGAGAGAATCCGTGCGGAAGAGGCCAGGAAGGAAGAAATCCGAAATAAGAAAAAGGAAGAAGCGAAAAGGCGAGAAGAAAAACGGCGTCTGGAGGAAGAAGGAAAACGCAGAGCTGAAGAACTGAAAAAAGAGGAAGAAAAGCGCAAGGCTGAGAAACTCAGGAAGGCAGAAGAAGAACGGATTGCAGAGGAACTGCGCCGAAAAGAAGAACAGCGGCTGGCCGAGGAGAGAATGCTGTCTGAAGTAAAGAAGCGTCAGCAGGAAAGAGCAAGAAGACAGATGCTGAAAAAGGATTATGAGACTTTGGAAAATCCATGGCATGATGACTCAGAAGAAATGGATTCAGAAAAGGCTCAAAAGAGAATGAATGCATTAGAGAACTATTCTTACTTCAGACCCGAGGTTATCAGAAATGCGATGAAATTTTCGAAGGCAGTGCAGAGTGAAGCTGAGAAAGTGATCAGAAACGGCAAACTCAGATTAGATGAGGTAGGAACCGGTTATAATCAGATGACAAGAGAAATACTGGGACAGATCAGTTTCAGTTGTGAGGAAGACGGGATCGAATTTCCGGTTTATGTCCAGTTTGCCAGAGATGAACTGTTGTCTCTTCAGTGTCATTGCCCTGAGTGCCGGATGAATTATTATGGCTGGTATTATTCGAAGAATCAGTTTTGCAAGTATAAGGCGGGAGCCTTACTTGAGACAGAAAGGATTTTAAAGGATCAGAACATCGGAGATGCAACGGACTACAGTGGAAAACGGGTCCTTTCCTCTTTTTCCAATAAACGAATGACGAAATTTGTGTCGGATATGGAAGCAGAACCGAAGAATCTGCGTCTGGTTCCGAGACTGGTCATGAAGGATGGAAAACTGACACTGACTTTCAAGGTGGGAGAGAACAAACTGTTTGTAGTAAAAAAATTGAATGAATTCTGTGAGAATGTTAAGAATGCTTCAACGGCAGTGTATGGAAGCAGTACGAATATTAATCATAATATTGAGAATTTCACAGAAGAAAGCCGGAAATGGATCCATTTTATTAATCAGATTGTCCGGGATGAGAATGCATTTGCGCGGAGAATGATGGAATCAAGAAACTATTATTCTTACCAGAAGCAGGATGTGGGAGGTTCTGTTGATCTCTATGGATGGAGGCTGGACGAATTCTATAATCAGATGGGAGGAGAGCCTGTCGAGTACGAAAACCGCGACAAGTCACCGGTGAAAAAGATTTATCTGGAACCGGGAATCGGTGAACCGAAGATCCAGATGAGAATCAGTGCGGATACACTGGGGACGCACAAGGAATTCCATGGAGTGAGAGTCAGAGGAAACTTGCCGGAATTATTCTATGGAGTAGATACAGCCTACTATATCAGTGGTACTCATTTTATGAAAGTGGAACCAGAATTTCTTGGCAAAATGGAACCTCTGACAAGAGCGGCTGATGGTGGCTCAATTGCCTTCTTGGTAGGACGCAATCATATGGCAGAGTTTTTTTACCGTACTCTTCCACAATTACGTGAAGTAGCAGATATTACGGAAGCGGAACCGGAAAAATTCCGTTCGTATCTGCCGCCGGAAGTACAGTTTCGATTTGATCTGGATGCACCGGAGCAGGATGTCGTATGCCGTGCACTGGCGTGTTACGGAGAACAGGAGTTCTCTCTGACTGACTATTTTGATGATGAATTAATTGAAAACATGGCTGCCTTTCGTGATTATGAGAGAGAACAGGAAACCATAGCATATCTGTTTCAGTATTTCCCCGAAATTAATTGGGAAAGTGAAAGCTTCAGTTGTGGAAAAGATGAGGAACGAATCTATAATCTGATGAAGAACGGGCTGGATAAGATGCTGGAGCTGGGCGAAGTGAGATGCACGAAAAGCTTCCTGGGATACCGTACGATCAATAGAGTTCGTGTATCTGCGGGGGTATCTGTCTCCGAGGGAATGCTGAATCTGGAAATTTCGACTACGGATGTACCGATGCAGGAACTGTTGGAACTTCTGCAGAGTTATCGCACAAAGAAAAAATATTACCGGTTAAAGGATGGCTCCTTCGTTGATCTGGAGAATTCTCCACTGGAAGCTTTAAATGAGATGATTCAGGGACTGCATGTGAAGCCGAAAGAGTTCCTGAAAGGCAAACTACATCTTCCGATGTATCGGACGCTTTATCTGGATAAACTGCTGGAAGAAAACGAGAGCATTTACAGTAACAGAGACAGTCATTTCCGTAAGATCATTAAAGGATTTAAGACGGTAAAGGAAGCGGACTTTGAAGAGCCAGAGAGTTTAAGCAAAGTGATGCGTCCTTACCAGAAAGATGGATTTAAGTGGCTGCGAACACTGGAGGAGTGGGGATTTGGCGGAATCCTTGCGGATGATATGGGACTTGGGAAGACGCTGCAGGCGATTGCTGTGCTTCTTTCTGCAAAACAAGAAGGAAAAGAAGGAACGTCTCTAATCATAGCGCCGGCTTCTCTGGTCTTCAACTGGCAGGAAGAGTTCAGCCGCTTTGCATCGGAACTTCGGGTAAATGTGGTTGCCGGTACGCAGAATGAGCGCCGGAATATTGTTGAAAACTGGAAGGATGTGGATGTGCTGATTACGTCTTATGACCTGCTCAAACGTGATATTGGGTTTTATGACGAAAAAACATTTCTCTATGAGATCATTGATGAAGCGCAGTATATAAAAAATCATTCAACAGCTGCAGCCAAAGCAGTTAAGGTGATACAAAGCAAAACCAGGTATGCTCTGACGGGAACTCCGATCGAGAATCGCTTAAGTGAGCTTTGGAGCATCTTCGATTATCTCATGCCGGGATTCTTATATTCTTACGAAGCTTTCCGAAAAGAACTTGAGATTCCGATTGCAAAGAATCGGGATGAGGCTGCTACAAGAAGACTACAGAAGATGACGGCTCCTTTCATCCTGAGAAGGCTGAAAGAGAATGTTTTGAAAGACCTTCCGGAGAAAATGGAAGAAATCAGGTATGTCAAGTTTGAAGATACACAGCAGAAGTTATATGATGGACAGGTACTGCATTTGAAACAGGTAATTTCCGAGCAGGACAATCAGGAGTTTAATAAGAATAAGCTGCAGGTATTAGCGGAAATCACGAAGCTTCGGCAGATTTGTTGCGATCCTTCGCTTTGTTTTGAACACTATCGCGGAGAAGCCGCGAAGGTTGATGCATGTCTGGATCTGGTGCAGAGTGCGATGGATGGCGGACATCGTATCCTGCTGTTTTCACAGTTTACTTCTATGCTGGATATTTTGAAGGAGAATTTTGATAAGGCGGGAATCCCGTATTTCCTGATAACGGGAAGCACCGCAAAAGAAAAACGTCTTGAGCTTGTCAGGGAATTTAACGAAGGAGATACGCCGGTATTTTTGATTTCATTGAAAGCAGGTGGAGTCGGACTTAATCTTACCGGTGCAGATGTGGTCATCCATTATGATCCATGGTGGAATCAGGCGGTTCAGAATCAGGCGACAGACCGTGCGCACCGAATCGGTCAGACGCGGAAAGTGACAGTGTATAAACTCCTGGCGAAGAACACGATTGAGGAGAAGATTCAAAAGCTGCAAGAGAAGAAAACTGATCTTGCTACCCAGATCTTAAGTGGAGAGAATGGATATTTGGGAAGTATGAACCGAGATGAATTGCTGGAACTTCTGGATTCCAATCAGGCATAAAAAAGGGGAACGCAGTTTTGCGTTCCCTTTTAAAACATTTGCATTTCAATTACTGATTCAATGCGCCCAGAGACTCATAGAATTCCGGGTAAGAGACATCGACACACCGGCTGTCCTGTATTGTGGTCGTTCCCGCAGCAGCAAGTCCGGCGATGGAAAATGCCATTGCGATGCGGTGATCCAGATAGCTGTTGATGTCCGTGCCGTGGAGAGGATTTCCACCGTGGATGATCATGCCGTCTTCGGTCGGAACCACGTCTGCGCCCATGGCAAGCAGAGCTTCCGTTGTTGTTTTGATCCGGTCGGTTTCCTTCACTTTGAGTTCAGCGGCATCTTTGATCACAGTTGTTCCTTCTGCGAAAGCTGCCATTACAGCGATCATTGGAATCTCGTCAATGAGAGTCGGGATGATCGCACCTTCTACCGTCGTACCGTGAAGTGAACTGGATCTTACAAGCAGATCGGCGGTCGGTTCTCCGCTGGCACTGGTCTGGTTTACATAAGTGATATCAGCGCCCATAGCGCGGCATACTTCGAGAAGTCCGGCGCGGGTCGGGTTGATCCCGACATTTCGGATGAGCAGTTCAGAGTTCGGCACCAGAAGTCCGGCGGCAATGAAATATGCCGCGGAAGAAATGTCACCGGGAACCTGAATCTGCCGGGCAAAAAGTTCTTCGCATGGCTGAATGGAGGCCGTGGCGCTTCCGTCGTCATGATTGATGGTTATTACATTTGCCCCAAATCCATTCAGCATCAGCTCCGTATGATTGCGGGACAGCGTAGGCTCTGTAACTTCAGTCACACCGTCGGCATAAAGTCCTGCGAGAAGAACGGCGGATTTGACCTGCGCGGATGCCACTCTGGAACGATAGTGAATATGTTTCAGCTCCGGGTGTGATCCGGGATTCAGGTGATGGTTGATCTGAAGCGGCGCACAGCCATTACCGTTCTGACTTTGAATATCGGCACCCATAAGGGACAGCGGTTCCATAATCCGTTTCATGGGGCGCGAATTCAGAGAGGCATCTCCCGATAAAGTGGTGGCAAAGGGCTGCCCGGAGAGGATTCCGGAGATCAGGCGGGTGGTTGTACCGCTGTTCCCGACATCCAGCGTTCCGGCCGGAGCGGTCAGACCATGAAGCCCCCTGCCGTGAACCAGTATCTTTTCCGGCGTATTCTCAATTTCGATCCCCATAGCGCGGAAACATCCGATCGTAGACAGACAGTCCGCTCCCTGAAGAAAATGAGTAATCTCAGTTGTACCTTTGGCCAGTGCCCCGAACATAACGGAACGATGGGAAATGGACTTGTCTCCGGGGATTTCAATCTCACCGTGAAGTCCGTGGGAAGTATGAATTTCCATAATTATGTATATTCCTTTCTGATTGTAGATTCGTTATCTTTCATATATGATATACCGATGCTTTCTGAGCAGAGCGGAAGCTTTATCGCAGGAATTGCCGTCGTAGAATTCAATTCTAAGAACGCCTTCTTCAAATTCGCGGTTATTTACAATTCCGATATTCTTGATATTGACACCGCCGCACGCAAGGATCGTAGCGATTGTTGCAATGCCGCCGGTCTCATCCGGTATGTCGCAGTAGATGGCGAACGTCTTCCGGATCGGTCCCGATGAACCGTCAGGGATCGAATTCCTGTAATTTCTGGAATGGTCAAACATATCATAAATTGCCTGAGAATCGCCTGCATCGATCAGTGATTTAGCCTGAGTCAGCATCTGAATATATTCATCCAGAATCCGGGAAATATTCTTTCCGTTCTGAAGGCAGATATGCTGCCACATCGTCGGTGAAGAAGAAGCAATCCTTGTGATATCCTTAAAACCGCCCGCCGCAAGATTCTTCATCAGTTCATCCGGAGTATCGGTATCCCGCACAAAATTAACCAGGGATGCGGCGATAATATGCGGAAGATGACTGATCGTGCCGGTAATCTGATCATGGATCTGATAATCAAGCACGACAGGAATGGAATGGAGAGCCTCCACGAACTCGGAATAGCTCTGTATTTTTTCTTTGGAAACTTCCGGAGAAGGAGTAAGGATGAAATAAGCGTTTTCAATTAAAAGCGGTTTGGAATTTGCAAATCCGCTTTTCTCAGAACCGGCCATCGGGTGACCGCCTATGAAGTATTTTCCCAGTCCCAGACGTTCAATCTCCTCATGCATCGGAGTTTTTACACTCCCAACGTCAGTGAGAATCAGTCCGTCATGGAGATAGGGCGTCATCATCTTCAGGTATTCGGTATTAAATGCCACAGGGGCACAGAGGAAAATGTAGTCGCAGTCGCGGAAATTGTCATCGATCGACGTGCAGGCTACATGAATGACCGATTCCTGTGTTGCAAGTGCCAGTGTTTCTTTATTATTATCGAATGCAATTATCTCGTAATCCGGATAGTAACGGCGGATGGCCCGGGCAATGGACCCGCCGATCAGTCCGAGACCAATAAATCCGATTTTCTTCTGTTTCATAGCTAAAGAATCCTTTCTAAACATTAACTTTCATTTTAAATGATAAAACGAATTCTGTCAATAATGCAACGCTTTAAAGTGAAAAAGCAATAGGAGCTGCGATATTTTTGTTAAAAATAAATAAAATAGTTGTAACTTTGAACAATATTTAGTACAATGTACCCATGAGAAACTTTTTACAAGGAGGCAGCAGCATGAAGGTTTACAGAACGGATGAAATAAGAAACGTTGTTCTTTTGGGACATGGGGGATGTGGAAAGACAAGTCTTGCAGAGGCAATGGCTTATGTTTCAGGAGCAACGAACCGTCTGGGCAGCATTGACGGAGGAAATACGATCAGTGATTTCGATAAAGAGGAGCAGAAGAGAAAGTTCTCAATCAGCACAAGTCTGATTCCGATAGAGTGGGAAAAAGCAAAGATCAATATTCTGGACACTCCTGGATATTTCGACTTTGTAGGTGAAGTAGAGGAAGCTGTAAGTGCGGCGGATGCAGCGGTGATCGTTGTTTCTGGTAAGGCTGGTGTTCAGGTCGGAACCGAGAAAGCATGGGAACTCTGCAACAAGTATAAACTTCCGCGAATGATTTATGTAACAGAGATGGATGTGGATGATGCAAGTTTCCGTCAGGTAGTGGAAGATCTGACAGCAAGATACGGAAAAGTAATCGCACCTCATTTCATGCCGATTCGTGAGAACGAGAAGCTGGTTGGCTATGTAAACGTTATTAAGAATGCGGCAAGAAGATATACAGGTCTCGGACAGAAAGAAGAATGTGAAATTCCGGAATATTCAAAGGAGAATCTGCAGATTTACCGTGAGAAACTTCTTGAAGCAGTGGCTGAGACGAGTGAAGCCTTTATGGAACGTTATTTCGAAGGAGATGAATTCTCTGTAGAAGAGATTCGTTCTGCTATGAGAAGCGAAGTTATGGACGGCTCGATCGTTCCGGTAGCGATGGGCTCCAATATTCAGGCGCAGGGCGTAACCAATCTCCTTTCTGATATTGTACGTTTCTTCCCGAGTCCGGAATATCGTGAGTGTGCAGGAATCAACCGTAAGACAAATGAGATCTTTGAGGCAAATTATGACTTTGCACAGCCGAAGAGTGCATATGTATTTAAGACTATGGTTGATCCGTTTATCGGAAAATACTCTTTTGTGAAAGTATGTTCGGGCGTACTGAAAGGCGATGATATCCTTTATAATGCAGAGACAGATGCAGAAGCAAAGCTTGGTAAAATCTACACCCTGAACGGAAATAAACCGGTAGAAGTGAGCGAGCTTTTTGCCGGAGATATCGGAGCAATCGCAAAACTTGGTACAACAAGAACCGGTGATACGCTCTCTACAAAGAATACTCCGGTTTCTTTTGGAAGAACCGAATACTCCAAACCATATACATATATGAAATATGTAGTAAATAATAAAGGTGATGAAGATAAAGTTTCCCAGGCACTTGCAAGAATGATGGCAGAAGATGTAACACTGAAAGTGGTGAATGACAGTGAGAACCGTCAGTCTCTTATCTATGGTATGGGCGATCAGCATCTGGAAGTTGTGGCAAGCAAGTTGGCAGAACGTTATAAAGTTGGTATTACACTTGAGACTCCGAAAGTTGCATTCCGTGAGACGATCCGCAAGAATTCCGATGTGGATACCAAGTATAAGAAACAGTCCGGCGGACATGGACAGTACGGACATGTTAAGATGAGATTTGAACCGTCCGGAGATCTGGAGACACCGTATGTATTCGAAGAAGAGGTTGTGGGAGGAGCTGTTCCGAAGAACTACTTCCCGGCTGTTGAGAAGGGACTTCAGGATTCTGTTGTTAAGGGACCTCTGGCAGGATATCCGGTTGTTGGCGTAAAAGCAACTCTTTACGATGGATCTTACCATCCGGTAGATTCCTCAGAAATGGCATTTAAGACTGCAACATGCCAGGCATTTAAGAAAGGTTTCATGGAAGCAGGTCCTGTTCTTCTGGAACCAATTGCATCCGTTAAGGTTACGGTTCCGGATGATTATACCGGAGATGTAATGGGAGATCTGAATAAACGTCGTGGAAGAGTTTTAGGAATGAATCCGGTTGCAGGCGGATATCAGGTGATTGAGGCGGATGTGCCGATGACAGGTATGTTTGGATATTGTACAACGCTTCGTTCCATGACGGGCGGACGTGGTACATATTCTTATGAATTTGCCCGTTATGAGCAGGCACCGAATGATGTTCAGGAGAAGGAAATCGCAAAACGCGCTGCAGAAGAGGCGTAAATTCAATTTGATAGAACAAGAGAAAAGCCGGGCATTTTGTCCGGCTTTCTTTAACAACACTAATTCGTTTTAAATTACAGACCTCGCTATTGTACTTTTGACATAAAAGTGGTATGCTACGTAGGTAAATCTAAAGAAAAATGAAGGGTAGCCTTAAATGAAAATTGTAATTATTGGGGACGGAAAAGTTGGACATAAATTGACGACACAATTATCCGAAGAAAATTACGATGTCGTACTGATTGATCGAAATGAAGGGAAACTGAAAGAAGCAATCAATAATTTGGATATTATGTGCATCAACGGGGATGGAGCAGATGCTCAAATCCAGAGACAGGCGGGAGTTCCGAATGCAGATCTGGTTATAGCCTGTGCGTCTACAGATGAATTGAATATGGTAAGCTGCCTTCTGGCAAGAAAACTGGGAGCAAAGCACACCATTGCACGTGTGAGAAATCCTATCTACTATCAGCAAATTGATCTTTTGAAAGAGGATCTCAGACTAAGTATGGCAGTGAATCCGGAACTTGCGGTAGCATTTGAAATCTCACGGGCGATTCTTCTTCCCGATACCGCAAAGGTTGAGACATTTATGAAAGGAAAAGCTGAACTCGTAGAATATATTGTAAAAGAACAGAGCAGGCTGGACGGGATGAAGCTTTCTGATATTTATCAGAAGTATCAGATTAAACTGCTTATCTGTGCGGTGCGAAGAGGGAATGATGTGATTATTCCGGATGGAGATTTTCTGGTAAAGGTCGGGGACAGACTTCACTTGGTCGCTTCCCATAAATATATCGAAGAGTTTTTCCGATTTGTCGGAAGAAAAAGAAAAGTAAAGAAAGTCATGATCTGCGGAGGCAGCCGAGTGGCATATTATCTTGCAAAACAGCTGATTGCTCTTGGAATGCAGGTGAAGATCATTGAAAAAGATCTGAAAAAGTGTGAGTCACTCTGTGAAGAGCTTCCGAAGGCGACTATTATATGCGGAGATGCAGCAGATCATGATCTGCTGATTGAAGAGGGCATTGAAGAAGCAGATGCCATGATCAATCTTACTAATGTGGATGAGGAGAATATTATACTTGCATTGTTTGGAAGAACCAAGGGTGTGGATAAGATAGTGGCTAAGGTCAATGAAGACAGCAGAGCACAATTGGTGCAGGAACTGGATATTGATGCTTTGGTTTCCACGAAAACAGCGACTGCTGACGCGATTATGAGTTATGTGCGTGCTCGTCAGAATTCGCTTCGCAGCGTCAATGTTGAATCCATGTATCAGCTTGTCGGCGGAAGAGTAGTGGCTCTCGAGTTTATTATCAAAGAAGAGACAAATTATACCAATATTCCGTTGAAAGAACTTAGTTTTAAAGCGAACAACCTGATTGCTTGCATTGGGCGGGGACGTCAGGTGATCATTCCGGATGGTGATGAATGTATGAAGGTCGGGGATAGTGTAGTGATGGTAACGACAGAAAAAAAAGTACAGGATATCACTGATATAATGCTTTAGCAGGAGAATGTAAGCAATGAATAAGAAAATGACAAAATATATCATTGGAAAAATGCTTGGGGTTGAGGCGATTCTGCTTTTAATTCCGATGATGGTAGGGCTTATGTACAGTGAGAAGGAGTCGGCATATTTTCTTGTGGCGTCGACACTCCTTTGCGTCTGCTATTTCATATGGGGGAGAAAAGAACCCGAAGATACGATGATTTACACGAAAGAAGGGCTGATCATCGTGGCGACGGCATGGATCTTCTGGTCACTGTTCGGAGCGCTTCCATTTTTTCTGTCCGGGTGTATACCGAATTTTATCGACGCGTTTTTTGAGACTGTTTCAGGCTTCACCACGACGGGATCGACTATACTTATGGATATCGAAAGTATGCCCAAATGTATGAATTTCTGGCGTGCACTGACGCATTGGATCGGTGGTATGGGTGTGCTGGTGTTTGTAATGGTGCTGACATCCCTTGATGAAAAGAATTCCATGCATCTGATGCGTGCGGAAGTTCCGGGTCCGGAAGCAGACAAACTGGTCCCAAAGGCAAGGGGAACGGCGCAACTGTTGTATGGTATGTATTTCATTCTGACTGTATTGGAAATCATCCTGCTCCTTTGCGGAGGGATGAGCCTTTTTGACAGTGTGACGCATGCATTCAGCATAGCCGGAACCGGAGGATTTAATTCCTACAATAACAGTGTGGCACATTTTAACAGCGCTTATATTGATGGTGTGATCACTGTTTTCATGATTTTGTTCGGGATTAATTTTAACATGTATTTCCTCCTGTTAATGAAAGATGTTAAAAATGTTCTGAAAAATGAAGAACTTCGTGCTTACCTGGGAATTATCGCAGTCGCTGTCGTGATGATAGTGGTGAATATCACTCCAATGTATCACTCTGTTGGGAAAGCATTTCGCTATGCTTCTTTTCAGGTGGCGGCAATCATAACAACGACGGGTTTCGTGACTGTGGATTTTAATCTGTGGCCGGAACTTTCGAAAATGGTGCTTCTGATTTTGATGATCATTGGTGCGTGTGCAGGGTCGACGGGTGGTGGTATCAAGGTTTCCAGATTTCTGATCCTGATCAAGAGTATCGGACGGGAATTGAAGTCGATGCTGCACCCGAAGGGAGTATCCATTGTAAAGGTAAACGGAAAAAGGGTGAAAGAAGAGACCATGCGGGGCGTATATGTTTATATCAGTGCATATATTATTATTCTTGCTCTTTCTGTTTTGCTTGTTTCTGCGAACAATTATAATTTTGAGACATCCTTTACGGCGGTACTTACGACTCTGAACAATGTTGGACCGGGGCTGGGACTGGTCGGTCCGGTGGAGAATTTTGCTAAATTCAATAGCTTTTCAAAACTGGTACTTTGCTTTGATATGCTGATCGGAAGACTGGAGATATTTCCATTTCTGATGTTGTTTACACCAACACTTTGGAATAAAAAATTTTAAAAGAGGAGGAAATGAATGTGAAAAAGAAAGGAACTATTCTGGGAGTTGTTATTTTTTTGATTTTGGCAGGAATCTACTATTATCTGGCGCTCCCAGCATTTAATATTCATTCGGCGGATGTATGGTACTTTATTCTTGTACTGGTTGCCGTTGTTGGAATTATTTATGCCCTGAAAAGAGGAATTTCAAGAAGAAAGGAGATCAGTGATTCCAAGTTTTTGAAGGTGATCATCGGACTGTTCATTGTTCTTCTGCTGGTATACCTGATTGGAAGCTTTCTTTCTTCACCGGTGATCAACGCAAAGAAATATCAGCAGCTTCTTAAGGTGGAGGACGGAGAATTTACACAGGATATTGAAGAACTGTCCTTTGATCAGATTCCGCTTCTCGACAGGGATTCGGCACAGATTCTGGGTAACCGCAAGATGGGAAGTATGTCTGACATGGTTTCGCAGTTTGAAGTCGATGATATTTACAGCCAGATCAACTACAAAAACCGTCCGGTCAGGGTATCTCCGCTTCGGTATGCCAGTCTGATTAAATGGTTTACAAACCGCAAAGAAGGAATCCCGGCTTATATCCGGATCGACATGGCCAGCCAGACAACGGAAATGGTAAAGCTGGACGAAGGTATGAAGTATTCGACCAGTGAGTACTTTGGAAGGAATATTTATCGTCATCTGAGGTTTGCGCATCCGACTTATATTTATGGGGATCTCAGTTTTGAGATTGACGATGACGGAGTTCCATACTGGATCGCACCGGTAATGAAATACAATATCGGTCTGTTTGGCGGGGTAACCGTAGGACGTGTGGTTTTGTGTAATGCCATTACCGGTGAAATGGAAGACTATAAGATCGATGAAGTACCGGAGTGGATTGACCGTGCGTATTCAGCAGATCTTCTGATAGAATTATATGATTATTATGGCTCGTTAAAGCATGGTTTTCTGAACAGCATACTGAGTCAGAAAGACTGCCTGAAGACGACGAACGGCTATAATTATCTTGCAATCGATGATGACGTATGGGTTTATACAGGTGTAACTTCTGTAAACAGCGATCAGTCCAACGTCGGGTTCGTGCTGATGAATCAGCGAACGATGGAGACAAAATACTATGCAGTCGAAGGTGCGATTGAGGACTCTGCCATGGATTCAGCTGAAGGTCAGGTGCAGAATCTGCATTATGTGGCTACGTTCCCGCTGCTTCTGAATATCTCGGGCGAGCCGACGTATTTCATCGCACTGAAAGATGATGCCGGTCTGGTCAAGAAATATGCGATGGTAAACGTCCAGAAGTACCAGTTGGTTGCGATTGGTGATACGGTCAGCAAATGTGAGCAGGAGTATAATGAACTTCTCCTTACCAATGGAGTGAAAGAAGCAGAAAAAGATGAAAGAGAAGTTCTGGAAATCAAAGGAAAGATCACTAAAATTGCACAGGCGGTCATTGACGGAACATCGCATTATTATATCATGATCGAAGGCTCGGAAGATATTTTTGATGTGTCTGTTGTGGACTATATTGATATCATCCGATATGAAATTGGTGATGAAGTAACTGTAGAATATAAAAAAGGAGAGAAGACGAACACGGTTTTGTCTCTGGAAAAATAAAGAAATGGATATCTGCCGGCGAGAATGTCGGCAGATATTTGTCTATGTATAGGAACAAAAAAGGACGCAGCATTTATATGTTACGTCCTTTCCCTTGTTTATTTTCAATCTTAATTCAGAATCTGGCAGCCTTCCATGTTCACATCACCGAGCTGTTCATTTGTAGCGCTGATGCTGATATAGAAATCGATATTGTTGTCTTTAGAAATCTTTTTCAGTTTTTCAATAAAAGTAGGAATATTTTCAAGAGCGATATTAGCATGTTTTAAAATACCGTCAATGAAAATTGCCTGAATATCGTGGTCTGCACTTGTCATACCGTAAATGAATCCCAGGTATTCATCGATGTTCGTGATTACATCGTAATCATCCATGCAGATAGCGCGGATGTTGAAAGATAAGCTGTATGTATCGCGATGGCTCTTCTTGATAAAAAATACATGTCCGTCGCAACCTTTCACCAGTTCATTCGCACGCTCGATCATCTGCTGTGTTTTTCCACTACCCTTTGGGCCTGTTAATAAATTTACCATATCTACAAGTCTCCTTTTTACGTATATTTTGTACTAAAAATGGTACTCTTTCTCTTGGAACCATTATACACTAATCACAAAGGATAAACAACCCCATTTATTTGCAACTTTTTAGGAAGTGTGATACAATTAGCCATGCAGACGTAAAGATCGATTGAAAAGAGGATGAAAAATGACAAAAGTAGATATTATTTCAGGTTTTTTAGGTGCAGGTAAAACAACATTTATAAAAAAGCTGATCGAGGAGGTGTTTCCCGGAGAGAAGCTGGTTCTGATTGAAAACGAATTCGGCGAGATCGGTATCGACGGCGGTTTTCTTAAAGATGCAGGAGTTGAGATCACAGAAATGAATTCAGGATGCATCTGTTGTACACTGGTCGGGGATTTCAGCAAAGCACTTCAGAAAGTTCTTACAGAGTATCAGCCGGACAGAGTGATCATCGAACCATCCGGAGTCGGAAAACTGTCTGACGTAGTAAAGGCTATTGAAGGTGTCAAAGAAGAGGCAGATATTGAGATCGATGGCCGGATCACGGTTGTGGACGGGAAAAAGGCAAAGATTTATATGAAGAATTTCGGAGAATTCTTCGAAAATCAGGTGGAGCATGCATCCACGATCGTAATCAGCAGAACACAGATGATGAAGGATGAAAAGATTGAAGAATGTGTTCATATTTTGAGAGAGAAGAATCCGGATGCGGCCATTATTTCAACACCGTGGGAAGAACTTGGAAAAGAAGCAGTACAGCGCGCATTGGAGCATGGTGCCGAGATTGAAGGCATTCTGGAAGAACACCATCACCATGAAGAGGAAGAATGTTGCGATCACGAGCATCATCACCACCATCATGAAGAGGAGGAATGCTGTGATCACGAGCATCATCACCATCATCACGATGAGGAGTGTTGTGACCATGACCATCATCATGACCATGGTCCGGATTGCACTTGCGGATGCCACGATCATCATGATCACCATGGACATCACCATGCGGATGAAGTATTTACAAGCTGGGGCAAAGAAACAGCTCACAAATATACCGAGGATGAACTTGATTTTATCCTGAAAGCATTGACAGAGACGGAAGCTTACGGAACGATTCTTCGCGCAAAAGGCATTATTCAGATGGAAGACGGTTCATGGAAGCAGTTTGATATGGTTCCGGAGGAATTTGAGATCCGTGCAGGACAGGCTGATTATACAGGCCGCCTTTGCGTGATTGGAACAGATCTGAAGGAAGACGAGCTTATGAAGCTGTTCCATATTTAGACCGGAGGTGGGAAAGATGATGACACCGGTTTATATCTGTACAGGATTTCTGGACAGCGGCAAAACGACTTTCGTGAAGGATACCCTCATGAAGCAGGAATGGATCGAAGATGGGCCGACACTTCTTTTACAGTGTGAAGAGGGTGAAGAAGAGTACTCAGAGAGTTATCTGGATGAAAATGGTATGTTTCTCCTTGAAATAGAGGAACGGGAGCAATTGAACGGGGATTTCTTTGATAATTGTGAACGCACGTATCACCCGGCGCAGGTTGTCATTGAGTACAATGGTACATGGGATCTTCAGGAGATCATGGACGAGGAATATCCGGAAAACTGGGAAATCCAGGGCGTTTATTCTACGGTAAATGGCGAAACGCTGGATATGTATCTGAAAAATATGCGCAATATGCTGATGAGCCAGCTCACCGAATCGGAGCTGATCGTCATCAACCGCTGTGGAGAAGGGACAGACCGGTCTGCATTTCGAAGAGCACTGAAGATCCAGAACCCGCAGGCACAGCTGATCTTTGAGGATGAAGACGGACAGATCATCCCCCAGACGGAAGAAGACCTTCCATTTGATATCAAAGCGGATGAGATTGAGGTCGATGATGTGGATTTCGGAACCTGGTATGTGGATGCGTATGAGCATCCAGAGCATTATCTGCACAAAGAGATCACATTTCTGGCGCAGACGTTCCGACCGAAAGGAATGCCGGATAACCTAATGATTCCGGGAAGACAGATCATGACCTGCTGTGCGGACGATGTGAGATTTTATGGGTATCCGTGCAAAATATCCGGAAAACTGCAGTTTGAACAGAGAGGATGGGCTCGGATCAAGGCGCGTTTTGAATATGAATCTGTACGAAGATTTGCTCCGAAACAGCCGGTACTTTATCTGTTGGAGATGGAAAAAGCTCAAAAGCCGGAAGAAGTAGTAGTCTATCTTTAACTGAGGTGAAAATGATAAAAACAGAAGAAAAATATCAGATTTTAAAACAATATTTTGGATATGAAGATTTCCGCCCCGGACAGGAGAAGCTGATCGACAGCATCCTGTCCGGGCGGGATGTGCTCGGAATCCTTCCAACCGGAGCAGGAAAATCACTTTGCTTCCAGATTCCGGCACTTATTATGGAAGGAATCACTCTTGTAATCTCGCCGCTGATCTCACTTATGAAGGATCAGGTGGCATCTCTTAATCAAGTCGGAATTCATGCAGCATTCCTCAACAGTTCCCTTACATATGGACAATATCAAAAAGCACTCGCGTTTGCGGCAGAAGGACGATATAAGATTATCTATGTAGCACCGGAAAGGCTGGAGACTGCAGAGTTTTTAAGTTTTGCACTGCATGCAAAGATTTCAATGGTGGCTGTGGATGAAGCACACTGCGTATCCCAGTGGGGACAGGATTTCAGGCCCAGTTATTTTAAGATCACCGATTTTGTGGACAAGCTTCCGGTGCGCCCGGTCATCAGTGCATTTACCGCTACTGCGACGAAAGAAGTCCGTGAGGATATGATCGATATTCTGATGCTGAGGGATCCGGTACTGGTGACAACAGGTTACGACCGGCCGAATCTTTATCTCGGGGTACAGACACCAAAGGATAAATACAGTGCCCTGAAACAATTTGTGGAAATGCATCCGGGACAGTGCGGGATCATTTACTGTCTGACCAGAAAGCTGGTGGAGGAAGTGTGTGTCCGCCTGGAGGACGACGGATTTTCGGTGACCCGTTATCATGCGGGACTTTCCGATAAGGAAAGACGTGAGAATCAGGACGATTTTATCTATGACCGGAAGCAGATCATTGTTGCGACTAATGCATTTGGTATGGGCATCGATAAATCCAACGTCCGTTATGTCGTGCATTATAATATGCCGAAAAATCTGGAATCCTATTATCAGGAAGTCGGACGATGTGCGCGGGATGGAGAGCCCGGAGAATGCATATTATTTTACTGCGGGCAGGATGTGGTTACAAATCAGCGGTTTATTGAATACAATCAGGATAATGAAGAACTGGATGATTTTACCCGGGCAATCGTGATGGAGCGTGACCGTGAAAGACTGAAGAAAATGACGTATTATTGTTTTACAAATGAGTGCCTGCGAGACTATATCCTTCGTTATTTCGGTGAGTATGGATCGAATTACTGTGGAAATTGTTCCAACTGCCTGAGTCAGTTTGAAACGGTCGATGTGACCGTCGAGGCGGAAAAGATTACAGAATGCGTGAAGACAAGCAGACAGAGGTATGGAATCAATGTGATTCTGGATACCGTACACGGTGCGAACACCGCAAAGATCAGACAATACAAAATGGATAAAAATCCATGTTACGGGACTCTGGCGAAAGTACCGGTATGGAGGCTCCGCCAGATTTTCAATCACCTATTGTTGGAAGAGTATCTGACGACAACAAGTGACGAATATATGCTGGTGAAGCTGACTGGAAAATCAGATTCTTTACTGGAAGGAGAAGTCCAGATCTCCATGAAAATGGCGAAGGAACAGGAAAAGCCGGAAAAGACTACGGTGAAAAAGAAGAAAAGAACGGCCGGAGTACTGCTTTCGAATGAACAGGAGGTACTCTTTGAGAAGCTGCGTCAGCTCCGGATGGAAATCGCGAAAGAAGAAAAAGTGCCGCCATATATTGTGTTCTCGGATAAGACCCTGGTACATATGTGCCAGGTGAGGCCGGAAAATAAAGCGCAGATGCTTAAGGTAAGCGGTGTTGGGGAATTTAAGTATCAGAAGTATGGGGAGAGCTTTCTAGAAGTGATATTGAATTGACACACGTAATAATACGTAGTATAATTGCAAGTAAAGAAAGGAGCTACATAAGAATGCCGATAACTCCCAAGGAGATGATAAGACTTCTCAAAAAGAATGGAACAGGCAATCCTAAAACAGGCGGGGATAACAGATAGATAGTATAAAAATGGAGGTGTCTTTATGGGCAAAATGTTTTATCCTGCGATCTTTCATCAGGAAGAAGGTGGATTCTGGGTGTCCTTTCCAGATTTGCCGGAGTGTTATACAGAGGGGAATGATATGAAACATGCTTATGAAATGGCAGTGGAAGCACTGGGGCTTGCACTTGTTAGCAGGAAAACGGAAAAAGAAATGATTCCTGAACCATCAAGTCCGGAAAACATTCATGTAGAAGATGGTGTGTTGGTTGTAATTAGTTTTGACATGATGGAATATCAGAAAAAGCATAATTCAAAAGCCGTTAAAAAGACATTGAGCATCCCTGAGTGGTTAAATGAAGAAGCTATGGCGTTGGAAATTAATTTTTCACAAGTCCTTCAGGAAGCTTTGATTCAGAGAATTCAAGCAAAGGGAAGAGGATAATGTACATCACGTATGAGATAATTAAGTCTTCAAGGAAAACAATAGCAGTGGAAGTGCGCCAGGACGGTTCTGTCCTGGTACGCGCTCCGCGGAATTGTCCACAGTCCAGAATTGACACATTTCTAAAAGAGAAACAAGCATGGGTTCTTGCCAAAGTGGAGGAACAGAAGGAGAAAGAAGCGGATTCGATGAAAATCCAGCCGCTCAGTGAAGCGGAGCAAAGATTGTATAGAGATAAAGCGAGAGAAATTTTTGAACAGAAGGTTTCCTATTATGCCCAAATGATGGGTGTCAGTTACGGAAGAATTGCGATTCGCGACCAGAAGACCAGATGGGGAAGCTGCAGTGGCGAAGGAAATCTGAACTTCAATTGGAGGCTGATATTTGCCCCGGCGGGAGTGCTGGATTATGTAGTGGTGCATGAGCTCGCTCATCGGAAGGAAATGAATCATTCTCCACGCTTCTGGAAGGTTGTGGAAGATACCATGCCGGAATACAGGAAGTATCAGAAGTGGCTGAAGGAGAATGGGAGAGGACTTCACAGGTATTGATTGAAAGGATTTTTGGAAAATGTGATAACTGCCCTGGGAACGGCATTTATTGACAGTGCAGTTGAAATCTGCAGCTGGTTACAGTTGTTTGAGTCAGAAGAAGAGAAAGAATGTTTTATACAATTGTATACTGGATTGTAATAAGAAATGGGAGACATGAGGAAAGGCTGAATTAAATATAACTGGATCAATCACCTGTTTGTTACTTTGAGAGATTGTGATTGATCCACTTATTATCGCTCGTTACACTAGTGTACTAGCAATCGTACCCCCATCTTAAGATTTCCGGCTTCGGATATTCCACCCCAAAAGTTTCAATCTCAATTTTCTTAATAAATTCATCTGTAATAGGCTGCTTAATTACAATATCAGGCCCTTCTGAATGATCGGTAATGTCACGAAGAGGAACATTTTCAATACGTTCTATTTCCTCAAACCCATCGATAACCCGTCCGAAAGCAGCAAATTTGCCTTGGAGTCTTTCCTTAACATCGTCGGATAATGTAATAAAGAATCCGCAACCATGCGCTTCTTTGCTTGCGTCACCGGCCATGCCCAGAACTCCTTTTCCAAATTGAATTGGATTGTTAAATCCATTAGAAGCGAACTCCCCGTTAAGTACCAGGTCGCAGTCAGGTTCTTTTGAAAAATCATAAGTTGACTGTATGACAAAGCCCGGAACAACACGAGAAATGAGCCGATTAGTGTACATACCTTGCGTTATGCACCAAATAAAACTATTTACAGTGTTTGGCGCGTATTCAGGATAGAGTTCGGCGGTAATAATACCCTGATTCGTATATATTTTTGCAATTGGATGATTCATCAAAGTCACCTCGTTCATTTATTCTGATCTTATTATACTACAGAACTCAAAATAATGAAATTTAAAAAATGACTTTATTGAGAACAACTGGTATAATGATAACATTGGATAAAATCCGGAAAGGGAAAATTTAGCATAAAGGAGTGAATTTGGAATGTTTCAAACGAAGAAAAAGAAGGTTATCAACTATCTTAATGAGAAAAATATGGCGAATGCTGAGTTCTCACCGTTTGATGTTTTATTATCAGATTATATGTATAACCAGACATATATATTGACTGGCTTCCGGATTACAAATATAGTGGTATTCAGGGAAAGTATAAGCAATATTATGTGGATTTACAGGTTGAGCCAACAGAGATTTTGATTGGATGTGATCCGGATGAGCACAATGTATTCCCGTTAGAAAGCAGAGAGCAGATGTATAAAGCGGTTAAAGAAATAATGGTTACTTTAAAGTAATGATTTTAGAGAGGTATGAGAGAATGAATGAACTTCTTTTTGGAGCAGCATATTATGAGGAGTATATGCCATATGATCGGTTGGAGCAGGATATCGCCATGATGAAAAAGGCCGGTATTAATACGGTGAGAATAGCAGAATCCACGTGGAGTACCTGTGAACCGCAGGAGGATGTATTTGATTTCTCGCATGTGGAAAGAGTCATGGATGCAATGGAGGAGGCCGGGATTCATGTGATCATCGGAACGCCTACCTATGCGGTGCCGACATGGATGGTCAAATCCCACCCGGAAGTTATGGCAGACACAGTGAACGGAAGACAAATATACGGGGCACGTCAGATTATGGACATTACCCATCCTGCATACCGCTATTATGCAGAACGTGTCATCCGTGAACTGATGAAATGTACGGCACACAGAAAATGTGTTATCGGCTTTCAGGTAGATAATGAAACGAAGTATTATGGGACAGCAGGCAAAAATGTACAGGAAAAATTCGTAAAATATCTGCGCAGGAAATTTCATGATGACCTGGATGCAATGAATCGGGAATTTGGACTGGATTACTGGAGCAACCGGGTCAATGCATGGGAAGATTTTCCGGATGTACGGGGGACGATTAATGGAAGTCTCGGAGCAGAGTTTGAAAAATTTCAGAGAACACTGGTGGATGAGTTTCTGGGCTGGCAGGCGGATATTATAAATGAGTACCGGAGAAATGATCAGTTTATTACGCATAATTTTGACTATGAATGGAGGGGATACTCCTATGGAGTACAGCCGGATGTCGATCAGTACAAAACTGCACAGCATTTGACGATTGCAGGTGCTGATATTTATCACCCGTCTCAGGATGATCTTACGGGGACTGAAATCGCATTCGGTGGAGATATTGCACGTTCTCTTAAGAATAGTAATTATCTTCTTCTTGAAACGGAAGCACAAGGGTTTCCGGGCTGGACGCCATACAAAGGGCAGCTCAGACTGCAGGCATACAGTCATCTGGCTTCAGGGGCTAACAGCGTGATGTATTGGCACTGGCATTCGATTCATAATTCGCTGGAAACTTACTGGAAGGGGCTGCTAAGCCATGATTTTCAGGAAAATGATACTTATCGTGAGGCTTGCGTGATCGGACGGGAATTTGCAGAGCTGGGAAGCCATCTGGTGAATCTTAAAAAGAAGAATGAAGTGGCGATTCTTGTCAGCAATGAGGCACTGACCGCGTTAAAATGGTTCGGGATTCAGGCCACTGCAGCAAGTAATGATGGCATAGGATACAACGATGTTGTACGCTGGATCTACGATGCGTTATACCAGATGAATGTGGAGTGTGATTTTATATGGCCGGAATCAGAAAATATCGGTCAATATAAAGTAATATTTGTACCGGCTCTTTATGCAGCACCGGATGCGCTGCTGGAAAAACTGAATCAATATGTTGCGGACGGTGGAAGTCTGGTCGCGACATTTAAAACAGCGTTTGCAAATGAAAATGTAAAGGTGAGCCATGAAATACAGCCGCATATTCTCCAACAGTGTCTGGGAGTAACATACAGTCAGTTTACATTTCCGAAGAATGTTGGGTTATCCGGACCGATCATCAGAGAGGCTTCCGATGCGGAGGCAAAAGTATTTATGGAACTCTTGATACCGGAAGGGGCAGACGTTCTGGCTTCTTACAAGCATTATAACTGGAAAGACTACGCTGCTGTCACAAAAAATCATTACGGAAAAGGAACCGCAGTATATCTTGGATGTATGACTGACAATGGAACGTTGAAGGCAGTGATGCAAGATGTGCTTCGGGAGCAGAAAGTTGATTTGCCGGAATATGCTTATCCGATCATTGTACGAAAGGGAACGAATGATTTCGGTAAAAAAGTCAAATATTTCTTAAACTACTCCGCTGAAGCAAAGAAGGTGTCATATACTTATGAAGATGGAGTGGAACTGTTATCCGGAAGCCGGATCGGAGCACAGGAAATGCTGGAGATACCGGCCTGGGACGTAAAGATCATTGAGGAACGTTAGATCATCATTGACAATTGTGGTTATAGTACAGTATTATTATCCGTTATAAGAAAGTCCATTTTAACATCCGGGTGAGAATTGCGGAGTTCTTTTGGAGTACAGTGGAATTTGGCATCAAATAACTTGCGGAAAGTGGCATAGTTTGTAAAGCCGTTTTCCGCAATAATCTGACCTATGGGAAGATTGGTGGACATGAGTTCCTGATAAACATAATATAGGCGTACATCATTGACAAAGGTCAGAAAGGATATTCCCATGTTTTCTTTGAAAAACCGGCAGAAATACTGCGGCTGTAAATGTACATAATTTGCAGCTTCCTGAATGGAAATCGGGTCACGGTAATGAGAATATACATATTCAATAAGCATGGACAGGCGCTGTTCATGCTTTTTCTGAGTCTTGGTTTTTCTTTCAGGCATGGGAATACGAAAATTATGCTGGAGTTGGAACAGCATTTCAAAAACCAGGCTGTTGAAACGAAGCATATAATCTTCGGGTTTAATGCTGATGATAATATCCATGTCTGTAAGTATTTTAAAAAAAATTTGAAGTTTTGTCTGTATTTTCCGATCGGTAGTATGTGGATTGATGTCGTAGTAACAGGCTTCAATGTCAGGAATATACTTTTTAAGAAATTCGTTGGGAAATTCCACAAGAATACCGATATTACCCGGTGTACTTTTCGTTGCATGAAGAGTACCAATATTGACCAGAAAAAATTCGCCTTCGTTTAATTCAATGGTGCGGTCTTTTAAAGAAACCCATACTTTCCCAGATAGATTGCAGATAATCTCGATTCCATTATGCCAGTGAAATGGGATGGAGTATCTGCTTTCTGTAATTTTCATAAAGAATACATCTGATCTTTCCATAGTGGCAGACATTTCATATTTTCTGATTTCAGATTGATTCATGGCATATTCCTCCTGCATCTTTTGTTTCCCGTTACATTATTTCAAGTTGCTTATAGTATAACATAAAAAGATAATATTTGATATAAAAATTGATAATTAGCAGTCTGATATACAAAGAAAAAATTATATATAATCCTATTATCAAAAAGAAAGTGTTTATGCTATTAAAATTTAAAAGGAGGAAGATGATGATGGGAATGAACACAGAAAACCAGAAAATGACCTTGGATAGCTTTAATCATCAAAAAATAAGTATGTTTGAAAAGCTGGCCTATGGAATGTCAAACATGGGAGGGAATATTTGTAATACAGCGATTGCCTCGTTTATTACGCTGTATTATACGGATAGTGTAGGAATAGCGGCGGCAACCGTTGGAACAATGCTGTTAATTGCAAGAATATTTGATGCTGTTTCCGACATTGTCATGGGAACCATTATTGACAAAACTGACACAAAATGGGGACAGGCAAGACCTTGGTTTATACTTAGTATTATTCCATTTGTACTCAGTACGATTCTGGTCTTTGCCGTACCAGACGGTATGAGTACACTAGGCAAAACAGTGTATATGTATGTTACATATATTTTTGCAGGGGTAATCTGCTATACCGTGAACAGTCTGGCGGCAGTATCCATGCAGTCACTGATGACTGGAGATACAAAAGAGAGGATGGGACTGAATGCACCGTATCAGATTTTTGGTTTTGTGTCAATTATTGGAGTTAATATGATCACAATTAATCTGGTAGGAAAATTTGGATGGAAGGGAATGGCTGTATTATATGCACTGATCAGTATGGTAATTCTTTTCATTACAGGCATTGTGTGTAAGGAAAGAAGATGTCTGGTAGAGATGCCTGAAGAAAACGGAAAGGAAACAAAAATAACATTCCGTCAGGGATTTCCGGTTCTGTTGAGAAATAAGTATTTTTACATTGTATTGATTCTTTCAATTTCAAATTATATTACTATTAATACGTTTAATGCCGGCGGTGTATATTATGCAATGTATATTCTTGGAAATGGGAATCTTTTTGGTCTGATGACGATTGCCGGCATGCTGCCGACTATTCTGCTTACAACAACAGTTCCTTATGTCGGCAACAAGTTGGGTAAGAAGAATACACTGATATTAGGATATGTTTTGCAGGCTATTGGATTTGTGATTGTATATGTTGCCGGAACAAACCTGCCGATGCTGATTGCAGGGCTAGTAATAAAAGGTGTTGGTCTTGCTCCGATCGCTTCTTTGTTGATCCCGATGATTGGTGATATCATTGAATATGAAGAACGATGCTCAGGACTTCGTCTTGCAGGGCTTTTTAACAGCACAGCAACCTTTGGCGTTAAAGCAGGCAGTGGGCTTGGCGCGGCTTTGGTTGGATGGCTTCTTGCATGGGGCGGTTATGTTGCCTCAGCAGCAGTTCAGAATGATACCACTATTCTGGCAATGAGGATAATGATTGCCGGGATTCCGATTATTTGCAGTATTGTAGGGGTTGTCTTATCTCTGGCCTTTGATATTGAGAAAAAGGTGAATAAATAGAATATACAGGGAGAATCAGTATGGAGTTTTTAAGAACCAGTGGCCGGATCATCATCAATGAAAGCGGCCAGGAAATCATTTTGAAAGGATTTGGAGCAGGAAACTGGATGAATCAGGAGGGTTTTTTATTTGGTTCACATGAATTTAACCCAGAGTTTAAACCGTTTATACGGGCCGGTGAGATGGATCGCGGGCGCTCGATCAATCAGACGATCATAGAAGTGTGTGGAAGAGATTATGCGGATATTTTCTGGAAAAAGTATTATCGCAACTATTTGGCAGAGGCAGATATTAAAAATATGGAAGAACTTGGATTCAATTCTGTAAGGCTTCCGCTGAATGCAAGAGCGCTGATGAAGGAATGTCCCGGAGTCGTTTATGATGAAGAAGTGTTTCAGACAATGGATCAGATCATTGACTGGTGCGAGTATTACGGAATCTATGTAATTTTGGATATGCATGCGGCGGTTGCCGGACAGAGTGCTATTCTTTGTGATGATGGAGTCGACAATATTCCACATTTGTTTATCGATGAAGAGGGCTGGGAAAGAACCATGCTCTTATGGGAAAAAATAGCAAAACGATATGCAGACAGGGCTGTGGTAGCCGGCTTTGAATTATTAAATGAGCCATTGGCACTTCCGACATGGAATAAATACCTGCAGGCGTTGATTCGGTTTTATGATGAAGCCATTGAGAGAATCCGGAGGATTGATAAGAAACATATCATATTCCTCCAGGGACACCGTTTTGCTTCCAGAACAGATATTTACAGACATAATTATGATCCGGAATACCATAACTGGGTAATGGCTATGCATATGTATGAAGTTTTGCCCGATCTCGGTTCCCTTGGACCAATCTTAGCAGTATCAAGTGAGTTGAATGTGCCGGTATGGATGGGAGAGACAGGCGGGAATAACGAATATATGACGGTGTTATATGAGATGTTATATGAGAATCATATCGGCGTCAATGTCTGGTGCCATAAAGGGGAAGAACATGCAGATGCGGCATTGCTGTGTACATTTGTATTACCTGAGAGTTTCGGTTTAATTCGTGATTATGCCCAGAAAGGAGGTGCGAAGCCGGGATATGACAAAGCAATTCAAATATTTGATCAATTGTTGGAGAATATAAAATTTGAAAATTGCAAGTTACATGTTGACCGGGCAGATGCTGTTCTAAGAAGACCAGATGTGAGAATTCCTGCGATCGGTTATGATATGATGCCGGGTGTTGGAAAATCCTTCAAAGGAACATATCCATACTGTGTATTCAGCGGCTATCGTCGCGAAGACAGAATGCGTATCGTGAATGAGCCGGACTTCACACCATTTGAAAGTCCCGACTATGCTTTTGCATCTGTGGAGAGAAAGCCAAAGTACGGAGACTGGATGCATTTAGAACTCATGCTTGAAGAAGAGGATTTTGCATGTTATACCATTAGAGAAATAAAACAGGACGCAGAAATTTTTATTACATACAGGGCTGAGCAGGAGTGTGAAATCAAAGTGACAGCCCGGGAAAAGATTTTCACCGTCAAGGCATCGGCCAGTGAAGTGCTGACAACTATTCCGATTGGTATCATTTCTTCAGGAGAAAACGCAGCTGTTAAGATAGAGTGTATGGAAGGGGAAATAATACTCCATACAATTATTGTTCGCAAGCTGTAACAAATTATGCGAAGGAGAATATTATGATATATAATCCTATTTTACCGGGATTTAACCCGGATCCCTGTATCTGCAGAAAAGGGGATGATTACTATTTGGCAGTTTCAACTTTTGAATGGTTTCCTGGAATTCCGGTCTATCATTCCAGAGACTTGAAGAACTGGGAGTTGTATACTCATGTTTTGACAGATGATGAGAAGGTAGACCTGAAAAAGCTGCCAAGTGCGAAAGGAATTTGGGCTCCGTGCCTGACTTACTGTGCGAAAGAAGAGTTATTTTATATTGTATATGGCGTCATGAATTCTATGAATGCAAGATATTTTGATATAGATAATTTTCTGATTACAGCGAAGGATATCAGGGGCCCGTGGAGTGAGCCGGTTTATCTGCACTCTGCGGGTTTTGACGCATCGATTCTACATGATGATGACGGCAGGAAGTATGTTGTTTCTTTGGAGTGGGAAACAAGAGAAGGGTATGAAAAACCGGGAGCTATCTGCATGGCAGAATATTCTCCGGAAAAAAAAGAAATTGTAGGATATCCCAAAAGAATCTGGTGCGGCGGTACGGATCGAGGATGTATTGAGGCACCGCACTTAACAAAGCACGGTAAATACTATTACATTATGTGTGCAGAAGGCGGTACGGGGTATAATCATTGTGTGACGATGGGACGCGCCAGAGAAGTATGGGGACCATATGAAAAAGATCCACAGAATCCGATTGTAACTTCTGTTCCGGGATACTCCAATGAGCGGCAGGATCCGGATCATCTGAAGCCAAAATATTACAATCCAGAATCTGTTCTGCAGAAATCTGGACATGGAAGTTATGTGGAAACACCAGATGGCGAAGTTTATTTGGTTCATCTCACAGCACGCCCGTTTGTACCGGAACTACGATGTACCCTTGGGAGGGAAACAGCCATCCAGAAGATGAGGTGGACAGAGGATAATTGGCTTCGTATGGAAGATGGGGGAAATCTGGCTAAAATGGAAGTGCCGGAGAGTTCTCTTCCTGAAACGCCTATGCCGGGGCTTCCTGACTTTGACGATTTTGATCAGGAGGAACTTGGAATGTATTATTATGCCCCCCGAATTATGCCTCAGAGGTTTGCAGATGTAAAAGCAAGACCAGGGTATGTTAGAATCCGTGGACAGGAATCCAGAACTTCTTTAAACCAGGTAAGCATTTTAGCTCGAAAGTTGACCAGTGTGTATGCGCGAATCACCACGAAAATGGAATTTGAACCTGAGGTTCATCAACATAGTGCCGGATTGATTTTATATTACGACAACATGAATTATATTAATCTGAGAAAGTATTACAGTGAAACTTTAGGGCAATGTGCACTTTCTGTTATTCATCTTGAAAACGGTGAAAAAACAGAATTTTTAAACACAAGAATTCCTGTGGAGGACAGACCGGTTTATCTGCGGCTTTATATAGAAGGAAGAAAATCCTGGTTTGAATGGAGTTATGATAATGAGAAATATCAAAAAATTGGGCGTGTATTTGATACTACAAAGTTCTCTGACGAATACTGTAAATATGGTGAATTTACAGGTACTATGGTAGGGATTACTTGTGCAGACAGAGTAAAGCATCAGCATTATGCGGACTTTGATTTTTTTGAATACATTGCAGATGAAACAAAGATGGTGGACTAATCAAAAATGCCGTCTTGAAGTGTAGAAAAGAAAACCAGATAGAAACAGGAAGCCGGTGAAGGAAATCTCACCGGCTTCTGTTATGTTTGCGCGCCATGGGCGCGCACTAACGGGTGCAAGTCCCGAACATGCCCGGGTAGTGGGAAGTGTATAGCTGAACAGCAAGGTGTTCATCGTGAAGTGGAATCTGAAGGAAGCTGTAGGTTATGAAAAGTAAGTTATTATGCAAAGTTCAAGAAGCGAATGAAAGAACTCACTTGTCGAAGTTGGGGCGTAAGCAGCAGTTATAAGGTTGAGAAACTTAATCAGCTCATCAGAGGTTTGGTTAACTATTTTAAGATAGGTAGTATGAAATCTTTATGCGCTGAACTTGATAGAAATATCAGATACAAATTGCGTATGTGCATATGGAAACATTGGAAGACGCCACAAAACAGAGCAAAGAACCTTATTAAGCTAGGAATACCAAAATGGGCGGCATACAGAACTGCATATAATGGGAAAGCCATAGCGAGAGTATGCTCAAAGACGGATATACAAAGAGCAATAAGTCCCAAGAGACTTAAACAATTTGGGCTTATTTCAATGTTGGACTATTACACCGAGAGGTGTGTTGCTTGATAAGTTGATTGAACCGCCGTGTACCGAACGGTACGCACGGTGTGAGAGGTCGGAATTTCTCAATTAAGAGAAATTCCTCCTACTCGGTTGCCATGCATACGCCAAAAAGGTTCGGTGAACCTTTTTTAGTTCACGGAATCGATTCAGTTTAAGCTGAAAGGAACGTCTATTATTTGCGTGGAACGATCTCCAGCCAGTATCCGTCCGGATCTTCAATAAAGTAGATTCCCATGGCAGGATTTTCAAAGCAGATGCAGCCCATTTCTTCATGCAGTTTATGGGCGGCTTCGTAGTCATCTGTCCGGAAAGCAAGGTGGAATTCACATTCACCGAGATCATACGGCTGTGGATGATCCTGAAGCCAGGTCAGCTCCAGTTCAAAATCGCTCTCGTCATTTCCCAGATATGCAATGACGAAATCTTCACCGTTCACACGGCGTTTCTCTTTGAGTCCCAGAGCTTTCTCATAAAAGGCCAGAGATTTGTCCAAATCTGTTACATTGTAATTTTCATGATACATTTGAAATTTCATAAAGGTCCTCTTTTCCGCGCGGATGCGCATGATTGATAGTAGAATAAATGGGGATACCGATTATTTGGCATCTGCGGTTTCTGTCAGAATAATCCGGTTCTCATACTGCGGATATTCTGCAAGAAAACGTGTAATGATCTCAGGCTGTTCCCAATAATGCATGGGATAAATGCGGTCGCAGGATATTTTCTTCAAAAAATATAACATGCCCCGGGCATAATCGTTCTCCTGTCTTGGATCCAGAACAACGAAAGCTGCAGTCAGTGCCGAGCCGTCAAGATCCTGAGCCAGTGTATCGATCTCTTTCCGGTAGCTTCCGGTCATCTGCCGGTTGTAGGAGTCGGATTCTTCTTCCCATACCCAGTCGTTCAGATCACCTGCGTGGTAGAAGCATTCTTCCTTGTCGCGAATGAGAAATGCCACTCCTTTATCCGTAGAAAGAAAGGTTGACAGTGTCTGTCCCTGTGGCAGGCTGTAGGTGCGGCGGGACGAAACAGATAGGAGAGGGATGTCCTTGGGGACCGTTCTCCCTGAAATGTCACGCGACAAAACGGCATGAATCTGTTCCATTCCCATGTCCTTCAGTAAAGAGAATACGGAAGGATGATAATGATCTGCGTGTTTGTGGCTGGCCAGTACCAGAATGGGTTTCTGCGGATCCAGTTCCGGGAGTTCTCCCTTAAAATAATCAAACAGATAATAGCAGCTTTCGGTTTCTGTCAGAAAACAACTGTGGTGAATATAGGTCACTTTCATAAGCATTTCCTTTCTGTCAGATTTTGATCTACCGGTTTATTTATAGTAACTGTTCAGAGCCAACCTCGAAAACACTTCGTGTTTCCTCAGTGTGGCGTATCCGCCAAATAGATTTGTACAAAAAAGTGCTCATGAATGCAAGCATTCAACGCCCTTTTTTGACAAATCTGCTTGGCTCTGAACAGTTACATTTTACAATATTGAGAGGTTTTTTACAAGAAGGTGTACATTGCTATTTCTATGCAGGATTGGTATAATACGAAGAGAAACATTCCATTGGAGGAACAGATCAGGAAAGCACTCTGATCAAAAGAGCAGGTCAGACAGAAAATAAGAGAGGGCAAGTGCCCGGAAAGGCAGATAATTATGGAAAACAGCAGAGTAAAAGATCAGAAAGTACTTCAGACGGTCCGCAGTCAGAAGGAGATGTATGTGATTTTTTCGGAATGTACGAAAATGCCGTATGTAGTGTGTGATCCGAAAACATATGACGATGAAATTCTCATCTATTTCAATGTAGACGAATGCAAAAACAAAGTAAGACAACTTATGAATGAAAAAATTCCGGTAAAAATCGTTAAAATCGAAAATCGGAGTTTCCTCGAGTTTTATGTCAGCCTTTATCCGATGGGGGTAAATGAGATCGTATATGATCTGGGATTGCCGAAAGAGATAAGAATACAGCTGGCGGATCTGGTGACCAGGAAGAACGACGGGAAGATGCCGAACGGACAGGAACGAATCGAAAATTCCGAATTTCAACTGACGGCACTTTACTATATGCAGGAGGCGCGGAGACTTCCGCAGGAAAAGGTTCTGGAAAGTGAAGAACTGCGCGAACTGAGCGAAGAGATGATGGCACATTTCCAGAAAGGAAAGTATTTTGTTGTATCTAAAGAAGGAAAAGAGATGGTGATTCTCAAACAGAAAGATGGAAAAGTATTTCAGCCGATCTTTACAGACGTGCAGGAGCTTGGAAAATTCCTGAGTGTACACCGTAAGGAGAAGCTGCAGACCGGAATCGTAGAAGCGGGAAAACTGATTGAAATACTGGTGCCGGGAGCCGAGGGCGTAGCGGTGAATCCTTTTGGTATAAATCTTCAGATGAAAATACAAAAGAAACAATAATAAAAGAAAACGAAAGTAAAAATAAAAAATAATCAAAAAAGGACTTATAATTTTCGCAAAAGTATTGTATAATGGATACGATATCAAAATACAACTCAAATGGAGGGTAAAACAATGAAAATTGCAATCGGCTGTGATCCAAATGCAACAGAGTACAAAACAATCTTAACACCGTTCATCGAAAGTCTCGGACATGAATGTGTAGATTTCGGAAGTGATGATCCGATTTATGCAAATACTGAATCCGTCTGGCTGAGGCTGTAGCTGCAGGGGAGTGTGAACGGGGAATTCTCATCTGCGGAACGGGTATCGGTGTATGTATCGCTGCAAATAAAGTAAAAGGAGCATATGCAGCACTAGTGAATAATGTATATCAGGCACAGAGAGCCCAGCTTAGTAACAATGCAAACATCATCACGATGGGCGCACAGGTTACCGGAATTGAACTTGCAAAATGTCTGGTTAAAGAGTACTTAAGTGTATCTTATGATCCGAATTCACGTTCTGCCCCGAAAGTAGCAAGAATTACAGAGTACGAGAATGAAAAATAAGAAAAATAAGAGATAATAATCAGAGAATACCGTCGTAAAAGATAAGCATCGAGCGAAGCAGAAAACTTTTCCGGCGGTATTTTCATTGCCATGCATATGCCAAAGCTGTCCAGTGGACCATTTTTTTAATTGCCATGCATATGTCAAAGATGTCCAGTGGATCTTTTTTAATTGCCATGAATATGTCAAAAAGGTCCAGTGGACCTTTTTTAATTAAAAGTTTACAATCCTGTTATTGAATATCTGGGGCGCAGGTTCTATAATGTGCATATTAGAGTATAGAAATGGAGATTTTTTTATGTTTTTTAGCGCTTATGGAATGATTGTGAAAGCAATTTATACTTTTTTTCAAACATTGATCTATGTAGTGCCTGCACTCCTGATTGCAATTTCCATGCATGAATTCGCACATGGATATATGTCTTATCTTCTTGGGGATCCGACACCGAAGATGGACGGAAGGCTGACACTGAATCCGTTCCGTCATCTGGATGTATGGGGAACCTTGTGCCTGCTGGTTTTTCATGTCGGATGGGCAAAGCCGATCCGGGTCAATACACGGAATTATAAAAATAAACGAAGAGATATGATTCTGGTGGCAGCAGCGGGGCCTCTGATGAATTTTATTCTGGCGTTTCTGTTCATGCTGCTTTACGGTCTGATCTACAAATTCGGAACCAGCGGAGTGCTCTTGAATTATCTATATGTGTTGAGTTATTATGGGGCACAGCTGAATGTGGGACTTGGGGTATTCAACCTGATTCCGGTGCCGCCGCTTGACGGGGCAAATATTCTGGCAGAGATCGTGCCTGCGGTTAACAGATTTTACAGCCGTTTCCGGCAATATGGATGGCTGATTCTGCTGCTTCTTCTCGGAACAAGAGTGCTGTATGTTCCGATGGAAGCGCTGATGAGTGCGATACTGAGTGTGCTGAAGAATGTGGTATGGTTCATACTGCGGATCGGCGTTGTTGTGGGAAGCGGCGGAGGAACCATTTTATAGTGGACTAAGGGGGAGTGAAGATGGGGGAATTACAGAATCATGCAGTGGAGATCATCCGCGAAGTCAAGAAAGCTGTTGTCGGAAAGGATGATGTGATCGAGCAGATCATGACTGCGATCATAGGAGGCGGCCACATTCTGATCGAGGATATGCCGGGGGTCGGGAAAACGACGATGGCACTGGCATTTTCCAAAGCGATGGGAATTCAGGAAAAGAGAGTACAGTTTACGCCGGATGTGATGCCGGCGGATCTGACCGGTTTTTCCATGTATCAAAAGGAAACCGGAAGATTTGTTTACCAGCCGGGAGCTGTGATGTGCAATCTTTTTCTGGCGGATGAGATCAACCGTACTTCTCCGAAGACGCAGTCAGCGCTTCTGGAAGTTATGGAGGAAGGATGTGTGACGGTGGACGGTGTGACGCGAAGCACCGGAAGGCCGTTCGTAGTTATTGCGACCGAGAATCCGGAGGGGTCGGCGGGGACACAGCTTCTGCCGGAATCGCAGCTGGACCGCTTTATGATCTGTATCCGGATGGGGTATCCGACGGTAGAGGAAGAGGTAGAGATTCTAAAGCGCCGTCAGATGGGCAACCCGGTGAATGAAGTGCAGAATGTGACGGGAGCGGAGCAGATCCTCTGGATGCAGGAAGAGGCATCTCAGGTGTTTATCCACGATTCCGTGTTTGAATATATCGCCAATCTTGCAAAGGCAACCAGAGAACATGAGCTTCTGACTGCCGGACTCAGCCCGAGAGGAACAGTGGCACTGGCGGCGATGGGGAGGGCAAGAGCATGGCTGAAAGGGAGAAATTATGTTCTGCCGGGAGATATCCAAACGGTATTTGGAAGCGTTGCGCTTCACCGGATCCGCCTGAATACCAAAGCGAAAGTGGGACATGCAAGGCCTGAGGAGATCCTGGAGCAGGTCTTAATGCAGGTGAAGGAACCGAATGTAAGGAAGAGATAATGTTTCGATAAAAGCGGGGAGCATGGGGAGACTATGATCAAACGTGCATGTATTTATATGGCGGCGGTATTGCTGACATTATATTGTTTTTTCCTGTATGAGGATGAAATCGTGGCGGCCATGCTGGTGGCCGAATTGATCTATTTTCCGCTGGCGTTCGGGTATCTGATGCTGCAGAAGAGGAAGATCATTGTCGGTCTGGATGACGTTCTGCCAATTGCGGAAAAGAATCAGGAAATTCCGGTTCGGCTGAGCATGAAAAATGCTTCATCCTGGGCTGTGGCGCGGTATCGAATTGAACTGTCCGTGGAAAATGAATTTACCGGGGAAGCGTTCCGGCATGAAGTGAGCGGGACGGTGAAGGCGGGGCAGGAAGAGAAGGAAGTACTTCTGCTACGTTCGTCCAGATGTGGAAATCTGATCATCAGACTGGAAAAGTGCTGGCTCTATGACAGCCTGGGAATATTGAGGGCAGCTTTGCTAAACGGGAGAAGAGCTGCGTTTCGGCGACGCCGGGAGATGGCGGTACAGCGGCAGTCGGTGGGAATTCTTCCCGATTGCCATCTGATTCCGGTGGAGGTGACGAGACGCACACGGGAATTTCCCGCGGATGCAGATGAGTACTCGGAGCGGGAGAGCGGAGACGATCCGTCAGAGACGTATCAGATCCGAGCGTATAGGGAGCAGGATTCGATTCATGATATTCACTGGAAACTGTCGGCAAAAGCCGATGAGCTTCTGGTCAAGGAACATGGAAGACCGCTTGGCTGTGTGGTCTTGCTCTGGCTGAATCTGGAAAAGAAACCCGGGCAAAGGAGAACGCGCCGGAACAAAGACTCCAGAAAAGAGAAACGGATCGCCTCTGGGGTTCTGGAGACGGCAGCCTCGATTTCATTCTCCCTGGTGGAAGCAGAGTGTGTGCATATGGCAGCATGGTATGAGAAGGCCAATCAGAGAATCTGTAAAAAGAGGATCAGCCGGATGGAACATGTTTATGAGCTGATGAACCGGCTGATTTTTGTGGAGGAATACGATAATGCAGATGAAGTGGAAGCTTTGTATGAAGAAGCCTTCTGCGGAGAACTGTTCAGTACGAATGCGGAATTATGTTCAGACGGTACGTTGCTGATACATGGGGAGAAAAGGTGCGTTGTTCCGTTAGACGAGGAAAAGATCGCATGGGAAGAGATGTATCTGATTGTATAGTTCTGGTTCATGAGGGGACAAGATGAATGGATTAGAGATTATTGACCGTTCAAATAGAGAACAGACAGCAGGATATGCGGTAAAAGAAGCGGCAGCAATGTACGGAATGCTGGTGCTGGTTTTTGCCGCATATTTTTCTGTCTTTGAGGTCCATAACCCGATCGCGGCACTTTTTCTTCTGCCTTTACCGGCAGCAGGAATCGCAGTCTGGGCGGGGAGATGGGGGAGAAGGAAATGGATCCCGATTCTGACAGTGGCTGCTTCGGCAATGCTTGTGCTAACGCCCTGGAATTTCTTAAATGGGATTTCTGTTTTGGCTAATGCCTATATCCGGCTGAATAATGAGTTCTATGGGGGGAGCCAGCCGCTTCTTAAGGTGAATGAGATTTCGGCAGATATTCTGGCAGCTCTGTTTGGAATCCAGATTATTCTGGCTCTTCTTCTGCAACTGGCGGGTAAGTGTAAGCATGGGGCACGAGGGAATGTTCTGGTGCTGCTGGTAATCGTTCTGCCGGTGGCAATGGCCGCCACGGTCGGGAAAATGCCTTCGACAGCCGCTTCCTGGTGTCTGCTTGGCGGAACGCTCTTTTACATGAGATGGAAAATATGCAAATGTGTGCCACTAAGAGAAGCAGCCGGAATCCTTATGATGCTGGGCGTTCTGTTTGGGTGTACGCAGGCATGCATGCCGTATATCCGGACATATAAACTGGAGCATGAGGATCGCCTGATTGAGATCTATGACAGACTGACCCAGATGCAGCAGATCGATATGCAGGGGATTCTGGAAGCCCGTTTTGGCAAAGAGGGATCTTACTCGGGAGGAGGGATCGGAAAAGGAAATCTGGAACATCTGAGTGAATTCAAGCCCACCGGCGAGAAAGCACTGGAAGTCATAGTGACGGAAAAACCCAGGGAAACACTGTATCTAAGAGCATATACCGGGGTGAACTATACCGGAAGGGCATGGGAGAAAGAGACGGTTTTGGCGTTCCGGCAAGGCGTGCCGTCCATTTTCGGAGAGTCCGGCCGCAGAGCACTGATGAATGAACCATTTACAAGGATCAGTGACGGGGCGGCCGGTTTGGAACAACAGAAGATCCGGATCCGCAGAGAAGGAGCTTCCTCTGAGTTTTCTTATATACCGTATTTTGCGAAAGTGAATCAGGATGGCAAAATCTATCTGGATGCCTGGGTGAAAGGACGATGGACGAAGGATCAGGAGTATAGTTACTTTTCGGCGGCAGAGGTCAAGAACATCTCATCGGGAGAGCTTGCCAAAGAGTCGGATATCTGGAATGAATACAGGACATTTGTTAAGGAAGAGTACAGTACGGCTCCGGACGGACTGAATCAATTGAAAGCATTAACCCGTTCGATGGATCAAGGAAATGTGGAACAGGTGTCAAATGAGATCAACCGGCTTTTTGAAGATACACTGGGACTTCGTTATAGTAAGACACCGGGAGAGGTTCCGGAAGGTGAAGAATTTACGGAATACTTTTTGACAGAGAACCGGAAAGGATTCTGTGTCCATTTTGCGTCAGCCTCAGCGCTTATCTACAGGATGTGTGGCTATTCATCACGGTTTGTGGAAGGATATGCAGTCCCTTCCAATGAATTTGTACGATTAGATGACGGAACGTACCGTGCTGTGGTGACGGATGATATGGCACATGCATGGTGTGAGACGTTTGATGAGAAGACCGGCTGGGTGGTGAGGGAACACACGCCGTCGTATATGGAAGAGACTGATGCGGCAGGTACTCCTGATGACCGGGAAGACGAAACACCGGATATTGTGGAACATGAAGAAGCGGATCACACAGCTCAGGAAGAGGAAGAAGATCTGACGACACAACCGGAGACGGAAGAAAATAAAGGGGGAAATGTGGCAGATCAGAAGACGGATGACGGGGGAAAGACTGATAACGGAGAAAGAGAAAATAAGCCGGGGATTATTCAGACAATCGGAAAGATAACGGCAGTTGTCGCAGCAACGACGTTGGGAGTGATCATTCTGGTGCTGTGCATTTTCATGGTATTTGGAGGTCTTGTAAGGCAGAAACGATATGCCGGTTTCCGAAGGAGAAAAGAGAATCGGGGAATCGCCAACCTGTATCAGGCCGTATATGAAATTTGTCTGTTTGACGGCATGGAGCCGGATCAGCAAGATGAGAGGATGACTCTGGAGAGGATGAAAGCACATTTTTCCCAGCTTTCCGGGGAAGAGTGGGAATGGATGTATCTGTGCGCGGAAAGAGCTGCGTTCTCTGGTGAACAGATCGATAAAGAGGAACAGAAGCAGATGTTCCGGTTGTACCAGAAATTCCGCAGGGCATACCTGAAGACGTTGAACAGAAAAAAGAAATTCTGGTTCTTATATAGGAAAGGATTGTAGATGTAAAAATACCGGGTCGGCAGAGCGCCGCCCGGTATTGTTCTATTCTTTTGATGGCTCTGTTTTGGTCGTTGCGGTTCTGGCACTGATGCCGTTGATCTCAACACGGTCGTCGACTGCGATGACCAGGCATTTTCGGCCGTCGATGATGCGGGTCTCGACCAGATCGGCGCATTCCGGGTTCACCTGAATGGTGATGTCCGGTGTCTTGATCTCGAATTTCTTCGTGTTCGCTACATTTGCGGCAAGAAGAGAAGTGTTTTCACCGGCGGCAGCATCAAAGTGTTCGTCGAATGTTTCCAGTTTTGCTTCTTCCACGCCGCTTTTGGCGAGCAGATATTTCACCTCGGCTTTATCGAGTTCAAGCGGTTCCGGATTTTCTGCGTTCTGTTCGATCAGTTCGTTCAGGTTCTCATGGATATTTTTGACTACTTCATATTCGCAGTCGTCACCAAGTGTTTCCTCGATCAGAGCTTTGAAGGTTTCCTTCTGGCTTCCGGCTGTGAGCGGAGGTACGCAGCCGAGCAGGACATCGGTGAGGCCGTTGGAAAGGTTCTCTGCATTCTTGGAATAATACAGGAGACTGTGGATATCGGTGCTTCGGTCGTTAAATGCCGGGAATAAAAATCCGGCATCCGGCATTTCCACGATCCAGTCGCGGATCCTTTCATGGAAACTGTTTTCATCGGCGTGATAGCTGAGCGCCGGTTTGGAGAGTTTGACCGGACAGAAGCAGCAGAGGATGTAGTCAAAGACTTCATCCGATGCGTCAAACATTTCTGTTCCGTCTGAAGCTTTTCCGGGAATATCATAAACAGCGTGTATCAGCAAAATCAGATAATTTTCCGGGAAATCATAGGAATCAATCACCCGGTTGTAGAATTCCGTGAGAAGGTCATCGTCGGTAAGACGGCTGTTACGCAGTTTCAGGAGAAATTCCTGTGTGCCGCCTTCGGATTCTGTCTCAAGCGGGAATTCCATGTTTAACAGGTTCTTTCCGATAGTTCCGGAGAGGCTTTTGCGGAAAATATCAAAATATTTAAACATTTCCTCCTCGGGAAGGGAAAGGAATGCTTCTTTCAGTTCCGTTTTTTTCTCTTTTTCCCCGTCTACATAACATCCGCAGATCCGGGTGATCGCGCAGTTATGTGGGGTGAATTGTTTCTTGATTTCAGTCACTTCTTTTTTATTCATATGTAGATTTCTCCTTTGTCAAAAGAATTTTGTCAGCGTGATTAATAGTATAGCGCAAATCGGGTAGATAGACAAATATAAAATATTTATTAAATTGATTAAAAGAGAAAATTCTTCATTGATTCTTGATTTCTCTAAGAATAAAATAAAACAATAGGCAGAAATCATCTGCAGAATTGAGGGGTTAATAGAGACGACAGGAGGACTAGACAAGATGTCGAAATTTTGTGTAAAAAAGCCATATACCGTATTGGTAGGTATCGTGATGGTGCTTGTTCTGGGATTTATCAGTTTCACCAGGATCACGACCGATCTGCTGCCGAGCATCACGTTGCCCTATGTTATGGCGATAACGACTTACCCGGGGGCGACGCCGGAAAAGGTGGAAAACTCTGTGACAGAACCATTGGAGAGTTCGCTCGGTACGGTGAATGGTGTAAAGAATGTGACCAGTAATTCCGCGGAGAATTACAGTCTGGTCATACTGGAATTCGAAGAGGATACGAATATGGACAGCGCGATGGTCAAGCTGTCAACTGCCGTGGAACAGCTGAGCAGCGTCCTCCCGGACGAAGCGGGAACGCCGATGCTGATGGAACTGTCGCCGGATATGATCCCTACGATGACGGTGAGCCTTGATTATGATGGAATGGATGTGAAAGAACTCAGCAAGTTCGCGGAGGACGCATTGATTCCTTATCTGGAACGTCAGGACGGCGTGGCGAGCGTGAACAGCACGGGGCTTACCGAGGAAAAAGTAGAGATCCGTCTGAACCAGGCAAAGATCGATCAAGTAAATGACCGCCTTCTGGCGAAAATGGACAGTACTTTTGCCGAGGCTAAGGCGACGCTGGATGAAAAAGAGAGTGAATTAAACGCAGCGAAGGGTGAGATCGCCAGCGGTAAGAAAGAGTTGGAGAGCCAGCAGGATTCCACCTATGATGAACTGGCAAAATACAGCCAGCTGATGGATGAAGCGATGGCAACAGCGTCTGCCTATCAGGCGCAGGTGACCGGACTTCAGACCAGCCAGGCGGCGCTTTCGGCAGAAAAGGATGCTTATCATGAGCAGGTCGTCCCGGTATATAATCAACTGAATGAAGTGTTGGCGCAGGTTGGTGCCATGATGGGAGTTCCGGATCTCAGTATTTCTGCGATTCTTGCCGATGAGAGCCAGACAACCTATCAGCAGGTGAAGATGACTCTGGCAAATATGGCACAGATGCAGCCGGATAATCCGGAGCTTCAGACGATGGTAGAGAATTTCACATGGGAGAATCTTTCCATGATGGAAGAGAAGGTAACGGTACGGCTTCCGCAGATCGATACGGAGCTTGCCAATCTGGATACCGAGATCGCTGCGGCGCAGGCCGTGCTTGCTCAGGTGAACAGTCAGGTCGCTGAAGCAAAGAACAATTACGCTTCCGTGGAGAAAGGAAAGCTTTCCGCTGCAGCTGCATTTGGCGCGGCTTCCGCACAGCTTTCGGCGGGAGAGAGCCAGCTTGCATCGGCACAGGCTCAGCTTGATGAGGCAAGAGAGCAGTATAAGACGGCAAGAGAGACGGCGATGAAGAACGCCAATATTGATGCGCTTGTAGATATGGATACTTTGTCCGGACTGATCTATGCGCAGAATTTCGAAATGCCGGCAGGCTACATAAAGGAAGGCGAGAAACAATTCCTTCTGAAAATCGGTGACAATTTCGACACGCTGGATGAACTCAAGAATACCCTTCTGTGCGGTCTGGACGGAATCGGTGATGTCAGGCTGTCGGACGTGGCGGATGTGACGATGATCGATAATTCCGGCGAAAGTTATGCAAGGATCAACGGAAATGATGCGGTTATGCTGAGTATCATGAAATCATCCACGGCAGGGACCTCGGATGTTTCCAACAATCTGAATGATGTGATAAAGGAACTGGAAGAAACGTATGAGGGACTACATATCACTTCATTGATGGACCAGGGAGATTATATTAAACTGATCATTCAGTCTGTTTTAAAGAATCTGATCTACGGTGCGATTCTGGCAATCATTGTGCTGGTATTGTTCTTGAAGGATGTGAAGCCGACGATCGTGGTTGCGTTCAGTATTCCGCTCAGTGTATTATTTGCGATTGTATTGATGTATTTCTCAAATGTAACACTGAATATTATTTCTCTGTCCGGGTTGGCGCTTGGAGTCGGAATGCTGGTGGATAACTCGATCGTCGTGATTGAAAATATTTACCGGCTCAGAAGTATGGGAGTTCCGGCCCCGAAAGCCGCGGTTCAGGGAGCAAAACAGGTGTCCGGTGCAATTTTTGCTTCAACTTTGACCACTATCTGTGTCTTTCTTCCGATCGTATTTACAAAAGGTATGACTCGGGAACTATTTACGGATATGGGGCTTACCATTGCTTATTCGCTGATCGCCAGCCTGATCGTGGCACTTACCGTTGTGCCGGCCATGAGTTCGACCGTGCTGAAGAAGAGTACTGCGAAAAAGCACCCACTGTTTGATAAAGTGATGATCCTTTATGATAAATCACTTCGTTTCTGTCTGAAATGGAAAATTGTTCCGCTTGGCCTTGCGATTGCACTCTTGGTCGGCGCCGTATATGGAACCACGAAAATGGGACTGGAGCTGATCCCGAATATGAGCAGCAATACGATCAGCGTTTCTCTGGCAATGAATGAGGAAATGGATCAGGATACCATTTATCGGAACGTCGATGAACTGACAGCACAAATTGCAGATATCGAGGGCGTAGAAACAGTCGGCGCCATGTCGGGAGGAACTGCCATGAGTGTTATGTCGCTGAGTGGCACTTCGACCGGAGAAAAACAAACGCAGTTCACGTTCTATGCACTTTTGGACGAAGAGCATGAAAATGACGGTGATGCGATCGGTAAACAGATCGCAGAGCTTGGAAGCGGTCAGGAAGAAAAATATGAGATGGAGGTCTCTTCGTCCGGAATGGATATGTCCTCTCTCGGAGGAAGCGGAATCGAAATCGATATTCAAGGACAGGATCTGGATACACTCCTTGCCATTAGTGAGGATGTGAAAGGCATGCTGGAACAGGTCGAGGGCCTGGAGGAGATTACGAATGGTCAGGAGGAGCAGGATCCGGGTATCAAGATCGCTCTGGACAAGGATGCTGCCATGAGAAACGGGTTGACGGTTGCACAGATCTATTCCGAACTAGCATCGGCGCTGACTACGGAGAAAACGGCAACTTCCCTGACTCTGGAGGGAAATGAGTACAGTGTGATCATTGTCGATGAATCGGATATGCTGACGGCGGAAAATCTGATGGACTACACCTTTGAAACGACTTCGAAGGATGAAGAGGGAAATGATGTGACCGAGGAGCACAAGCTGAGCGAGTTTGCCAAAAAGGAAGATGCGAACAGCATTGCTTCGATCCACAGAGAAAATCAGGCAAGACAGATTTCGGTCAGTGCAGTGACGCAGGATGGCTATAATACATCCCTGATCGGAAGAAAAGTCCAGAAGCTTCTGGACGAGTACGATGTGCCGGAAGGATATATCGTAGAGATGGCAGGTGAAGTAGTCAGTGTACAGGATACCATGACGGATCTGATCCAGATGATTGCGCTGGCGGTTGTGTTCATTTATATGATCATGGTTGCACAGTTCCAGAGTCTGTTGTCACCGTTCATCGTAATCTTCACGATCCCGCTGGCATTTACCGGAGGACTTTTGGCACTCTGGGGAACCGGACAGACTCTTTCCATGGTTGCGATGATCGGTTTCCTCGTGCTGGCAGGTGTGGTTGTAAATAATGGTATCGTGTTTGTGGATTATGTGAACCAGCTTCGTCTCTCCGGTATGGAGAAGAAAGAAGCACTGGTGATGACCGGCAAGACCCGTATGCGCCCGATTCTGATGACGGCGATGACGACGATCCTTGCAATGTCAACCATGGCATTCTCGCGGGATATGGCCTCTGCAATCGGAAAGGGAATGGCAACCGTAACGATCGGCGGTTTGGCCTATGCAACCCTGATGACCCTTTATATTGTACCGGTGATGTATGATATTTTCTTCCGCAGAGAACTGAAAGAAATCGATGTGGATTCAGATGTGGATCTGGATGCAGAATCCGCTGTAATATAAAACGCGGCTAAAAAGGTATACTGAAAAAGAGGGATGCCGGATAAAAAACGGCATCTCTCTTTATGATATTCAAGTATTATTTCAGCATTCCCATCAATACCTGGTTGACAAGCTTGCCGTCCGCTTTTCCTTTCACTCTCGGCATCAGCTCTTTCATGATCTTGCCTTTATCTTTACCGGTCGGCTCTGCAATTCCAAGTTCGGAAAGAACAGAAGCGATCACTTCTTTGATCTCGGCTTCGTCCATCATCTTCGGTGCATACTGTTCCAGAACAGCAAGGCGTTTCTCACATTCTTCCTTGATATCGGTACGGTCTTCCGGAGTCATCTCCAGAGTTTCTTTCACCTGTTTGATCTCTTTGAGGATTACCTGAACCTCTTCTTCTTCAGTCAAATCGGCACGTTTGTCGATCGCTTTGTTCTTAAGAGCAGCCAGAAGAGCAGATAAGGTTTCCTTGGTGTCTTTGTCTTTTGCTTTCATTGCAGCGACCATTGCGCTTCTTACTTCGTCAATTTTGCTCATGTTACGATCCCTCCATTTATTATATAACCATTATTATACATGAATGTGAAAAAAATACCAGAGGAAATATGCGCGATAATCAAATCATTTGGAGATGATTGACACCCGGGCATTACAACTAATATAATGTAGGAGGGAAAATGTTCCATGATAAGGTATGTCTGAAGCAATCACAGAAGCTTCTAAAATAATGTATAAAGAGAGGAAAACAAAATGCAGAAGATACTGGATGATGCCGTTCGGGAAGGCAGAGATCTGACGTCGATGGGGAAGACGGCGGATTATATTCCTGAATTGGGAAGAGTCAATAAGGATTATCTTGGGGTATGTGTATTTACAAAAGAAGGAAAACGTTGGCAGAGCGGAGATTCAGATGTAAGATTTACGATCCAGAGTATATCAAAGGTTATTACACTCGCAGTTGCATTGGAGAAATGCGGATTCGAGAAAGTTTTTGCACGTGTCGGGATGGAACCGTCGGGGGACGCATTCAATTCACTGATAAAATTGGATCTGACGAGTGATCATCCTTTTAATCCGATGATCAATTCCGGAGCGATTGCGGTTACGAATTATCTGGTTTCCCTTGTGAACTTTGAAGAAATGCTTGATTTTACAAAGATACTTTGTCTGGACGATAAGATTGTGCTGGATGAGAAGGTATATCAGTCAGAGATGAATCATATTTCAAGAAATAAAGCAATCGCATATTTGCTTGAAAGCAAAGGAATTCTGGAAAACAGTGTTGAGGAGACAATAGACTTTTATGTGAAAATGTGTTCGCTGAGTGTAACAGCGGCAAGTCTGGCAGGCTTCGGCCTTGTATTGGCATCAGATGGGATTCATCCTGTCACAGGGAAAAGGCTGCTCGCCAGCAATGTAGTGAGGACAGTGAAAACGATCATGCTGACTTGTGGGATGTATGACGGTTCCGGGAAATTTGCTGTGGAAGTAGGCGTACCGTCCAAAAGCGGAGTTGGCGGCGGAATTCTGTCGGTTGCGGATAAGCGGATGGGAATCGGAATATTCGGACCTGCACTTGATGAGAAAGGAAACAGTGTCGCGGGGCAGTATGTGCTCAGAGAAATATCGGAGAAACTAAGGCTTCATATGTTTGAGGCGAATCATTTGGTATAAGCGCAAAAAGTGGAATATAGGATAAGGAATTATGGCAGTGTGTGAACTTTGTCCCAGAAGATGCGGGGCGGACAGGGAAAATGGAATAAAGGGTTTCTGCGGTGAAACGTCAGAAATCAGAGTCGCGCGGGCGGCGCTTCATATGTGGGAAGAACCGTGCATTTCCGGAGAAAATGGTTCCGGAACGGTTTTTTTTACCGGCTGCACGCTCCGGTGTGTGTTCTGCCAGAACCACGTCATTTCCGATGGAGAGGTGGGAAAGATCATATCTGTAAGAAGGCTGGCGGACATTTTTCATGAGCTGAATGAGAAGGGAGCAAATAATATCAATCTCGTGACGCCGGGACATTTCGCGCCGCAGATCATCCGGGCACTGGATCTAGCCAAGAATGAGGGGATGAAGCTTCCCATTGTGTGGAATTCCGGCGGGTATGAGCGGCAGGAGACACTGAAAATGCTGGAAGGTTATGTAGACGTGTTTCTGCCGGATTTTAAGTATTTAAATCCATTGCATGCGAAGAAATATTCGATGGCGGAAGACTATCCGGACGTGGCGAAGGCAGCAGTTGCCGAGATGGTAAGACAGGCAGGCTCCCCTGAGTTTGATGAGCGGGGGATCATGAGAAAGGGCGTGATTGTGCGCCATCTGCTCCTGCCGGGATGTCTTGCGGATGCAAAGCGGATCGTGGAATATCTGTATCAGACTTATGGGAACCGGATTTATCTCAGTCTGATGAATCAGTATACTCCGGTGGAGGCACTGGATCAGGAACGCTATCCGGAACTGGCGCGGAAGGTGCCGGATCATGCTTATGAACGGCTGGTGGATTATGCGATCTCGCTGGGGATTGAACAGGCATTTATTCAGGAGGGAGAGACGGCAAAAGAAAGCTTCATCCCTCCATTTACACTGGAAGGGGTATAAAAGAAAGATGAAAAGGCAAGTGAATATGAACGAAATTTCCGATGGGAAATTGTACGGGAGCAATGATATGGTAAAGGCAGATTGCGGCGATTGTGAGGGATGTTCGGCTTGCTGCAGGGGCATGGGGACATCGATCGTACTGGACCCGTTGGATGTCAATCGTCTTGCATGTGGACTTCAGATGACGTTCGAGGAACTGCTGTCCGAAAACGTGGAGTTGAATGTCGTGGACGGCCTGATTCTTCCAAATCTGAAAATGGTGGAAGAAAAATGCGGCTTTCTGAACGAAGAGGGGCGCTGCTGCATTCATCCCATCCGTCCGGGAATCTGCCGGCTGTTCCCGCTCGGGCGTTATTATGAAAACGGAGGATTCAGGTATTTTCTTCAGGTGAACGAATGCCGCAAGGAAAACCGTTCCAAGGTCAAAGTGAAAAAATGGATCGATACACCGGATCTGAAATCGTATGAAGCATTCGTAAATGACTGGCATAATTTTCTTCTTGCACTTGAAAAATATGTTTCCGAGAATCCGGAAGAGCAAAAGGCGGTCAGTATGTACATACTGCAGCAATTTTATCTTTCTCCATATGAGGAGGCTGAGAATTTCTATACACAGTTTGCAAAAAGGCTGGCCAGAGGTTATGAAGAACTGGGATTGGAGTAGATATGACAAAAGAAGAATACATGAGAAGAAAGAAAATAGAGCAGCGTAAGCAGCGAAGACGCCGCCGGCGGATCAAAAAAATGATCCGGCTCGGGGTACTGGCCGGAATGCTTCTGATCTTCATCCTGCTTATTGTCGGAGCGGTCAGTCTCGTTCGGTTCCTTTTCTTTCGAGAGGACACAAAAGAAAATCAGGAAAGCCAGCCTGTCGTATCAGAAGAGGTCATTCAAAAAGAGTCTTCCACGATTCTGACGTCGGGTGATATCATGATGCATGATCCAATGCTGGTATCGAATCAGTATCTGCATGAAGACGGCACATATGATTACCATTCCGTTTTCAAATATATAGCCGGTGAGTATGAGGCGGCGGATCTTGCAGTTGTGAATTTCGAGACAACAATTGCGGATGGCGACTACACGGCCTACCCAAGATTCAAATCTCCGGAGGCGATTGCAACAGCACTTTCTGATAATTATGTTGATTTGTGCCTGTTGGCGAATAACCATATTTATGATAATCAGACGACAGGATTGATGCAAACCATTCAGGCGATGGAAGAGAATCATCTGCTTTACACCGGAGTGCGCAAAGATACTTCTGAAAAAAACTATTATGTAACAGAAATTGACGGAATTAAAATCGGAATCTTTAACTATGTATTTGATTCAGGAAGCGTTGATGGTCAGGAGATATCCATCAACTCGATTCCGGTCAGCGATGAAGATGCGCAGCGGATCAATACCTTTAATTACGGAGGGTTGGAACATTATCTTTACAGCGAGATCGAAGAAGGCCTCCAAGAACTGGAAACGCAAGGCGTAGAATACACAATCGCCTATCTGCACTGGGGAACAGAGTACGAAACAACGGAAAATGAACGTCAGCAAAATATTGCAAAAGAGCTTTGTGAACTGGGAATCGATGCGCTGATCGGCGGGCATCCGCATGTGGTACAGCCGGTAGATCTTCTCACAAATGAAGCAGGAACCCATCAGATGGTATGCGTCTACTCTCTGGGAAATCATTTATCAGACCAGAGAAAAGAACGGATTGATTTTGCTCCCGAGGGACATACAGAAGACGGGCTGATGGTGGAACTGATACTTGAAAAATCAGACTATGGTCAGGTTTCCCTTACGGGCATGGAGTTTATACCGACGTGGGTGTACAAGTCAGGCAGCAGCGATAATCCGAATTATTATATCTTACCATTGAATGATATGGAGACTTTGCTGAAAGAGACGGCAGATCTGGGAATCGAGACAGAGGCGAAGCAATCCCTGGCGCGGACTAATGCAATCATTGGAGAAGGAGCGGCAAAGATTGAGGCAGCCCTCCCGATTGCGGCAAAATAGAAAGAGGAGTGATGTCTATGAGACAAATGGAATTCAAAATGGAACGTCCCGGACTTGTGGAAGCAGGGCAGGAGGTGGATGTCACGGAAGGAAAGGTCGCAGCCTATTTTTATTATACAATCGAACCGGCTGTGGCGATGAGCGCCAACTTCAGATCCTGGGAACGACTTCAGTCAAAGAAAGGAAAAGTTGTGGATGTGAAGGAGACTCCGCGGGGGTTCTATGTGGTGTGTGAATTTGATGAAGACGATATAAAATAGAAGGAAGATGGAGCAATTTTATTATTGCTCCATCTGTCTTCCCAAAAACCCGGCCGCGCATTGCGCCATTTTTAATTCCGTGTCACCCAATTTTTTTTTCCCTTCTTTGGCAAGGATGGCGATCGATCCGATGGCATCTCCTTCACAAATGATCGGGCTGATGACCTGACTATCGTATTCCTCCGGCTGTGCCGTTATAATTCTTGTAAAATTCTTTTCTCCTGCGAAGGAGAGAAACTGCTGGCGTTTTGCAATTGCCTCACTTAGCTGACGGGTAATCGATTGCTCAAGAAATTCCTTTTTTCCCGGTCCTCCGGCAGCAATCACCTGATCCATATCAGTTACACATACAAGGTATCCCAGCGTCTGTGCCAGACTTTCCGCATATTGTTTTGCAAATGTACTAAGTTCTCCGATTGGAGAATATTTTTTTAAAATAATCTCACCTTTGCGGTCTGTAAATATTTCCAAAGGGTCGCATTCCCGAATTCTTAGAGTGCGGCGGATTTCTTTGGGAATTACAACACGACCGAGGTCATCAATTCGTCTTACAATTCCGGTTGCTTTCATAATAAAATCCTCCATTAACAGTATCTTTTGAATTTACTTTCCGTTTCTTTCCATAGTATTTGTAAATAGGAGGAATTTTATGCGCTTGTAAAAAATGAAGGCGTTTGAAGAAAGTGAAAGAACTCTGATTCTGTCATGTGCATGGTCGGTTTTTAATCATTCAGAACCCTTTCAATTTCCCCTTTAAGATATAGTTTTTCTTTACTTCCGCAAATAACCGGCTTTATTTTTTCTTCTTTAACCAAATAAGACAAATTTTGTCTCGAACACTGTAATGTATCACAGGCTTTCGTTGTATTTACTACATTCCTATATACAAAATTATGAAAATCATTTGCTGTCAAGGGCAATAACAGACCGATTGCTCTCAAATCGGAAACTTGTATTTTAATAGACTCATTGAAAACAACGCTGTAACCACCAACACCCACTTTCACACTGTCAAGCAATTTTCTATTCTTTAAGACATATGAAATATCCATATATTTATCAACAAGCTTTGTCAGATCCACTTTTCTTACAGTATTGTCATTAAACATGCATACGAGCTGTTTGTCTTCTGTCGGAAAGCATTCCCGTACATTCTTGCGCATTCTTTCTTTGATATTTTCTGGAATATCTGTTTCTGAGATTTCCTCAATATAGCAGTTATCCTGAGAGCATCTTCCCTTTGACAAACTTAAAAGAGCCATCTCGCTATATTCTTTCAATTTGTAATTCTTCAGAATGCTTCCAATATTTTGTCTTCCACTTGGAATCACTCTTTCCTTTACCCACATAAGACTGATGTCTTCAGAAACTGTATATATTTTTTTCCTGACTAACCCCTGAAACAGTAAGGGGGCATCCCATTCGCCTAAATCCTCACATAATTCTATTATAAAGCTTTGTGATTTTTCATAATAAAACAGATAACCAATAGCAGATCCCCTATCCAGATCTCCATCATAAATTGCATAACTTTTCATATACACACCACCTTGCCCAGAGCATATCCCATATCTTTTTCAAATGTGTCTCGGAAAGTACAGATGACAAATCTGAGAATAATATTTCTTTGTCCTGTGGTTTTAATTTTGATTTAAATATAGTATTTTTATTTGTAATATAACTTAAGTTTTCAAAAGTTGAACGGCTGCCAATGAAATTCTGACATGGTTTATCATCCAATATATCAAACTTTTCTATTTCCTCATCACTGTAACAGGAACATAAGAAGGATAAGCCGTGGTCAAATAGCGGTGCAATCCTTATCGTATGTTTACGTCCATTTCGTAGTACTTCTATATTAGCACCATGACGATCTCGGTTTAATATCAGATAATCTATCGCTAACATAGTATCAATGTATTTTTTCCATCCATTATTAACACAAAATTCATAATGAGATTCATTAGATATTTTATTAATTTGATAGAAATTATCCAGTGCAGATTTTGTTTCTCCTCGTTTTTTAAAATCTTTTGATGCACATAACCATGTATCATAGACTTTTCCATCTATCTCTATATCAGCATGTATAAGCTGATATTCTAAATGTTCTACCCCTAAAATGGTAAGCAAACGATCTACAATGATTTCATTCACGCATTCATGACCAACAATTCCCTTTTCACTGTCAAAACCTGATAATTTATAGTATATTTTTTCTCCGGATACCACTGATTGGGATTTTAAAAATGTTCCGGCTGTACCACTGGAATTTCTTGCATGGGACCATTTGAGATATGTAAGATCTTGCTTCTCTACAATTACTTTTTGCTGCATGCTCGTCATCTCCAAATTCAGTATTTTAGTATTATTATATATTTTTATTTGACGCACGTCAAATAAAAATAATTTGTTAATAATAGTATTATTCATTTTCGGGAAATTATAAATAAAATCAGTTTTTTTATGATTACTACTCGGGACTTTCCCAATTACTGGTAGATTCTTTTTTCCCCCTCAGTATCAGTTTTGTGCCTTCTCCTGTTTAGAAATAAATCTCTGTACATTCTTCAGCAGGATTGAGCAAATGCATTTGACAATCAAATCAAAATGCCCATTCCTATCTCGCCCGGTTTGTGGTATCATAGAACACGGATTTAAAGAAACAGAATATAATCAATACAAAATCTGGAGAAAATGAGGTTGAGAGGAGAGAAGACTATGAGATCTCTTATGATATATTTGAAAAACTATAAGAAGGAAACGGTTCTGGCGCCTTTGTTTAAGATGCTGGAAGCGTTATTTGATTTGTTTGTGCCGCTTGTCATGGCGGCGGTGATCGACAAAGGAATCGCCAGAAGTGATCAGAGCTACATCGTGCGGATGTGCCTGCTTCTGATCGCGCTTGGAATCATCGGACTGACCTGTTCGATCACGGCGCAGTATTTTGCGGCGAAGGCGGCAACCGGATTTGCGGCGGAGGTGAGACATGCGCTATTTGCGCATGTGCAGAAGTTTACATTTTCGGAGATGGATACGATTGGGACATCGACCCTTATCACCCGGATGACGAGTGACTTGAATCAGGTGCAGTCCGGGCTGAATCTGACGCTTCGTCTGCTGCTTCGTTCCCCGTTCATTGTTTTTGGGGCGATGATCATGGCGTTTATGATCGATATCAAAGCGGCTCTTGTGTTTGTAGTAGCGATTCCGCTGCTTGCTGTGATCGTATTTTCCATCATGCTGATGACGATGCCGCTCTATAAGAAGGTGCAGGCGCATCTGGATCAGGTCCTTCTGGTGACGAGAGAGAATCTGACGGGGGCGAGAGTGATTCGGGCATTTAACAAAGAAGAGGATGAAAAACGCCGGTTTGAGGAGAATAATCAGCTTCTCACCAGGGCACAGAAGTTTGTCGGAAGTATTTCGGGACTGATGAATCCGCTTACTTATATTGTGATCAACGGGGCGGTGATCGTGCTTATATACACCGGTGCGGTCCGGGTCAATATCGGGGAACTGACGCAGGGTCAGGTTGTGGCGCTGCTCAACTATATGTCCCAGATTCTGGTGGAACTGGTGAAGCTTGCGAATCTGATCATTTCGATCACGAAAGCACTGGCGTGTGCGAACCGGATCCAGAGCGTGTTTGAAGAAAAGCCGGATATGCAGGACGGAACGCTTGTGTGGAAGGCGGATTCGGATGAAAAACAGATCCCGAGAGTGGAATTTGAGCATGTTTCGCTTACGTACCAGGGTGCAGGTGCGGAGTCTTTAAGCGATATTTCTTTTAAAGCATATCAGGGACAGACGATCGGAATTATCGGAGGTACCGGTTCCGGGAAATCGTCTCTGGTAAATCTGATTCCGCGGTTTTATGATGCGACCCGGGGGGAGATCCGCATCGACGGCCGGAATGTAAAAGAGTATCAGATGGATTCCCTGCGGGAACGGGTCGGTATGGTCCTTCAGAAAGCTGTTCTGTTCAAAGGTACGATCGGAGCGAACATCCGTTGGGGAAAAGAAGATGCAACCGATGCGGAGATTGAAGAAGCGCTTGAGATTTCGCAGGCGAAGGAATTTGTGGATTCGAAAAAAGAAGGTTTAAATTTTAAAATCGAGCAGAGCGGGCGGAACCTTTCCGGCGGACAGAAACAGCGTCTGACGATTGCCAGAGCACTGGTGAAGAAGCCGGAGATTTTGATTTTGGACGACAGTGCATCGGCACTGGATTTTGCGACGGATGCAAAATTAAGAAAGGCGATCCGGGAAATGAAAGAGCAGCCTACGGTGTTCATCGTATCCCAGAGAGCGTCTTCCATCCAGTATGCGGATCAGATTCTGGTGCTGGATGACGGAGAGCTGGCAGGCGTCGGAACCCACAGGGAGCTTCTGGAGAATTGTCCTGCTTATCAGGAAATCTATTATTCACAGTTCCCGAAAGAGAAGGAGGCGTAAGCAGGTGGAAGATAAGAAGAAAAAACAGTCGGAAACATTGAAAAAAGTATTTCGTTATCTTGGAAAATACCGGATTTTTGTTGTGATCTCCATTTTCCTTGCTGCCTTGACCGTCGCACTGACTTTGTATATTCCGAAGCTATCGGGTAAGGCGGTGGACTATATCATAACCAAGGGGCAGGTTAATTTTACAGGAGTTTTCCTGGTGATGCTGCAGATCGGTGTCTGCGTATTGATCACGGCACTGGCACAGTGGATCATGAGTATCTGCAATAATAAGATGACCTATCAGGTAGTCCAGGATATTCGAAATGAAGCATTTAAGAAAATAGAGATTCTACCACTGAAATATATTGATGGGCATGCTTACGGTGAAATCGTGAGCCGTGTTATTGCCGATGTGGATCAATTTGCAGATGGGCTTTTGATGGGATTCACACAGTTGTTTACCGGAGTGGCAACGATCGTCGGGACGCTGGGATTTATGCTTTCTGTAAATGTGAAGATCACGTTGGTGGTTGTGCTGATCACGCCGGTATCTTTCCTGGTGGCAAACTTTATCGCGAGTCGTACATTTACCATGTTCAAGCTTCAGTCTGAGACAAGAGGAGAACAGACGGGGCTGATCGATGAGATGATCGGGAATCAGAAAGTGGTGCAGGCTTTTGGACAGGGCGATAAGGTGGTCGAACAGTTCGACGAGATCAACGAAAGACTGAAAGACTGCTCGTTGAAGGCAACATTTTTCTCATCCATCACGAATCCGGCCACCAGATTTGTTAACAGCCTGGTGTATACCGGTGTGGGAATTACGGGAGCATTTGCGGTACTGAACGGGTCGCTGACTGTTGGTCAGTTATCCTGCTTCCTCAGTTATGCGAACCAGTATACGAAACCGTTCAATGAGATATCCGGAGTGATCACAGAACTGCAGAATGCGATTGCCTGTGCGCAGAGAATCTTTGATCTCATTGAGGAAGAACCACAGATTCCGGAAAAAGAACATGCAGAAGTGTTGACAGATATCAAAGGAAATGTCCGTCTTGAGGATGTGTCATTCTCTTATGTACCGGAACAGAAGCTGATCGAACATTTCAGCCTGAAAGTAAGACCGGGACAAAAAGTAGCAATTGTGGGACCGACCGGGTGCGGGAAAACCACGCTGATCAACCTGCTGATGCGTTTCTATGATGTGACCGGAGGAAAAATCTGTGTGGAAGGAGAAGATATCCGGGAAGTGACCAGAAGAAGTCTTCGCGCAGGATACGGTATGGTGCTTCAGGATACCTGGCTGAAGACCGGCACGATTCGCGACAATATTATTATGGGGAAGCCGGATACGACGGAGGAAGAGATCATCGAGGCAGCCAAAGCATCCCATGCGCACAGTTTTATCAAACGTCTTCCGAAGGGGTATGATACCTGGATCACGGAGGACGGCGGAAGCCTGTCGCAGGGACAGAAGCAGCTGCTCTGCATCACCCGTGTTATGCTCTGCAGACCGCCGATGCTGATTCTGGATGAGGCGACTTCTTCCATTGATACCAGAACCGAAGTGCAGATCCAGAAGGCATTTGCACGTCTGATGGAGGGAAGGACCAGTTTCATCGTTGCACACCGATTATCCACGATCCGTGAAGCGGATGTAATCCTGGTCATGAGAGACGGTAAGATCGTGGAACAGGGAAATCATGAAGAACTGATCCGGAAAGGCGGATTCTATCATCAGCTGTATTACAGTCAGTTTGCAGGTGTATAGAAGAAATAAAAAAGGGGAAACACGCAAGTTGTGAGCGGAGGTTTCCTCTTTTTGTTTCTATGCATAATAAATCAAATGAATCAGGATATCAGTGATTCGAAAAATGGATCCATGATCGTCTGTGCATATTCCAGAAGGGAATAACGCTGCTGCTGAAGACACCAGTTATAGGTAAGACCGATCTGGAAACCACAGATCATGTCTGCCAGAGTGGTATAAGAATGGGGCGAGGTGATCTCGCCGGATTCCAGTCCGTCTTTCACCAGGGAACGCATGATCTGATAATATTTTCTGTCAGGATTCAGAATATGGCGCATTCCACTTGTCATGACCTGGAGTCCGTAAAGGGTAGGATAAAAACTTCGATATGGGGAATCCTCAACGGAACGCATAACGAATACATTAAATATTTTCAGTTTTTCCACGGAATGAAGAGAGGAATCCAGATTTTGCTTCTGCCAGTCTTCGTAGATTATGTCATAAGTATAAGCGACCGAAAAAAGAAGTTCTTCTTTTCCGTGAAAGTGATGATAAAAGGCGCTGCGTGAGGTCCCGGATTTCTCGATAATCTGTGAAATGGTTGTTTCTTCGTAGCCCTGTTCATAGAAAAGCTCCCACGCAGCCTGCATAATTTTTTCTTTTGTTTTACTTTTGTACGGTTTTCTCATAATACGTCTCTCTTTTGTAAAGAATTGGATGCTAATTCGAAAGTAAAAATATTAGCTTCCATATCATAACATAGTAAAAACGCAAATTTCAAGCTAATTGGCAAAAATGCACAAAAACAGTGGTAAAAAAAGGCTTTACTTGACTTAATTTCATATCTCTGTTACAATGATAAAATCAAAAAAGAGAACGCAGTACGGAATTCGGTACTATTTTGACTGCGAGGAGGTTGCGGGATGAAGAGATTGAGGTTGGAGCATTCCATGGAATGGAAGGAGAAACAGCTAGCCATTGAGGCAGCATTGCTTTATGGATTCCAGACGGAGACAGCAGAATTTCCGATAGCGGCACTGGACGGAGAAATCGAGGTTCCGGGAACCGAAGACGAACTGACCGCTTTATGGAGACTGGAAGCCAAAGCAGCACCGGAAGGATATCTGCCGGCAAAGAAAGAAGGACCGATTTTTGATACTGATTTCCGAAAGAAGAAAGGTCTTGAGACTCTGTTTGGAACCGGGGAGTTCCTGAAAGATGAGGATTATGACTTTCTGCCGGACAAGTTGGATGTTCGGATAATCCTGCCCAAGGAAGCGGATCTGTCTATGATCACGGCGGCGTGTAACATTGCATTTCGTCTGGGAATGGAGACCACTGCCTATGAGGGCAAGATCCTTGCAGATGAGACCTATCAGGGGAATGCGATCGTGTTTGAAGATGCCAAGAGTGCAGAGATGGCAGTGGAGCAGGAAGAGAATGCGGTTCGCCTGTATGTAAGAGGACGCGGCGAAGAACTGGAGAAGCTGTCCGCCCTTGTCTGTGAGAAATTCCCGGTTGTCGATGCATGGAGAAGCTGGCGGGATGTGCTGATGGATATGGCGGATGATTTCGCTTTGAGAAATGCAGACGGACAGCTCGCCTATCTGAGCGCGTATGAGCAGACGGAGCCGGGAGCATATGAACTGTATGGATCTCCGGAGATTACCGATCAACAGAAAGAACAATTCCCGGATTCTGTATTTTACAATTATAAATCCGGCCGCAAGGTCTATGAAAAAGTATATGAGCTTCCGTGGGAAGTGGATACATTTACAAAGGTTCTGGAAGAGAAGATCTATCCATGCATCGGATGCGGAGATCGGGTCAGAATCGAAGGCGCGCTCAGTGAGGACAAAAAAGTGCGCAGCAGGATCGTTGCAGATGTAGCGAAACATCTTGAAGAAAAAGGAGCAGTGCTGGAACAGGCGCAGCTGATCTGTGCTTACAAGCAGGGATTTTCGTGGATGGAAGAAGTTGTCATTCCGGAAGCTGCAAAGGTAGATACGACAAAGGTTGAGATTTATTTCAAACCGTTTCTTCCGGAAGGGCAGACCGAGTGGCTTGATGAGAACGGTGCAACACCGTCTTATCATAATTTGAAGGCCGATAATCCGGATAAATGGTATGACCTTCCGATCCGCTATTTGCAGGAGCTTTATCCGATTGAGGATATCATCACAGAAAAACTGGGAATCGCATGTGAGGATGTGGTGTTCCTTCCGTACGAAGGTGATGAGAATATCACCTATCTCTGCCGTGTTGCTGCGGGAGAAGAAAGTCGTGAATTCCGGTATCTGGTACATTATGAGGAACGTCCGTATATGGATGAATATCCGCAGATGGGAAAGGTTCATCCGGCGACCGGTTATGTCCGGGTGTGGGTAAATGGAGAAGAAAAGCTTTCCGAAGAGATCAAGACAGATCTGGAAGAAGTTTGGGATATCTATCAGGCAGAAGTGCTGCCTGACTGCCGCAGATATATCGAGAAGAAGACTGGCGGAGAAATCCGTTCTGATCTGCAGCCGTTCTTCCATAAACTTTCGCTGGATGTTACGGTAAGTGAGCCGGATTACAGAACCGGGAGCAGAGAAGATCTGATTTCCTCTCTGGATGCGCTGCATGAAGATATGTATTTTGTCGGAAGTGACTATTTTAAGAATTACGGCGTACAAAGAGCAGATGTCATGCTGGATGCACCGGGACTGATCCTTCCTGAGATCCATAACCGGGAAGGAGCACCGGTATTTAAAGTGACGCTTTATGAGCAGCTGCGGGAATCGGCTTGCATTCTGTGTGAAGGTAATGAAGTGGTTTCACAGAAGAACAGAGAAGATGTACAGGTATGGGCAGAACGTATACGGATGTGCGGAGACCGGTTGGAACTTTTGATTCGAACAGAAGGCGTTCCGGAAATGGTACTTTCTGCTTATGCCGAGCTTTTTGATAAAGGCATTCTTGATCTTGCGAATCGTTTGGATCCATGTTATTGTATTGTACTCCGGGATGAAAACGGACACAGCTACGAAGCGGCAGTCCCTGAAAAAAAAGACCGCCCGGTGAAGAAGATTACCGAGATTGACCTGCATGAACAGGAACTGATTGGTTATGATACCTATTGTGAGATTATTGAAGAATTAAAGCAGGTAGAAGGAATCGATGTGTTCCGTACAGCGGCATCTTATGCCGGAAGAGAAGTATATGCGATCTGGCTTAAACCAGAGTACAAGGGATATCTGTCTATGACGAAGCGGCTGACCAGATGCCCGAGTGAGGTTATCAATGCCCGCCATCATGCAAACGAGGTGTCCAGTACGAATGCTTCCCTGATTCTTTTGAAGAAACTGTTGACGGAAGATATTTACAGGGATCTTCCCGAGAAGCTGAACCTGGTACTTGTTCCGATGGAAAATGTGGATGGCGCTGCAATTCATTACGAGCTTCAGAAGGAACATCCAAACTGGAAACTGCATGTGGCAAGATTTAATTCAATTGGTAAAGAATTTTATTATGAGAGTTTCCGCCCGGATACGATACATAGTGAAGCGATGGGACTGACACGGTTGTTTGAAAAATTTGTGCCGGATATGATCGTAGATAATCACGGTGTACCGAGCCATGAGTGGGAACAGCAGTTTTCAGGTTATACTTCACCTTCCTACAAAGGATTCTGGCTTCCGAGATCTCTGCTGTATGGATATTTCTGGTATGTTACCAATCCGGAATACAAGGATAATTATCCAGTGAACAAAGAGATGGAAGATGTGATCGCAGACAAGATTGCCGAGGATGAAGAGATGACGAGATGGAATCTCGAGTGGAGTGCGCAGTTTGAAAAATATGCACATGCATGGATGCCGAAGCTTTTCCCGGCAAATTACTATAAAAATATGATCAATTACTGGATCCCGTTTGCGTCGGATCCGACTCATCGGTATCCGTCGATCCGTTTCCCATGGATCACCACGGTTGCTTACACAAGTGAAGTGGCGGATGAGACGGCACAGGGAGAATACTTGAATTTATGCGCCCGGGCTCATGTGGCTCATGACGAAGCGACACTGCAGATGCTTATGAAGGCAGAGAATGTCTTCGACTGTGATTGCGGCTTACGTGACAATGCGGTTTTTGCCAGATACTGTCGATTACGGCCAATGATTGTCGGCGGATCTGGAAAAAATAAATAAAATATATTCTAAAGGAGGAGATTTCTATGGAACTCATCAAATTACTTGGCGTTTTAATCGTAATTGTAGGATTTGCGCTGAAATTGGATTCAATCCTCATTATTTTCCTTGCACTGATCACAACAGGTCTTGTGGGAGGTCTTGGAATCGGTGGACTTTTGGAAACAATTGGAACAAACTTTGTTGCCAACAGAAGTATGGCAATTTTCATCATGATTCTTCTGGTAACCGGTGTACTGGAGAGAAACGGACTACGTGAGGCAGCTGCAGACCTGATTAAGAAGGTGAAAGGTGTTACTGCAGGTAAGGTTGTTGCTGCATACGGTATCATGCGTGGTATCTTCGGAGCGTTCAACGTAGGATTCGGTGGTGTTGCCGGATTCATCCGTCCGGTTGTTCTTCCAATGGCAGAAGCTGCGATTGAAAATGGCGGAAACAAAGCAACAGAGGAACATATTGAAGAGGTAAAAGGTATGGCATCTGCAATGGAAAACGTTACATGGTTCTTCTTCCAGGTGCTCTTTGTAGGTGGAGCCGGCGGTATTCTTGTACAGACTACATTAGCCGGACTCGGATACGAAGTAGAACTGATCGATCTTGCTGTAACAGAAATTCCGGTTGCAATCTTTGCTTTGATCCTTGCATGTGCATTTGTAGTGATCAAGGATAAGAAAATGCAGCAGAAATACTATGGCAATTCAGCAAAGACAACAAAGAAATAGGGAGGAGACATAAATGAGTGCTTTAAAATTTATTCAGATTGACCCTACTTTAAACACAAATCTGGTTAATATCGTTTGGATCATAATCGGACTTGTTACAATTTACGCAGGTATTAAGAACTTACTTGACAAAGAAAATCCTTCCAGAATCGGAACAGCCGTTTTCTGGTGTTCATTCGGTATCGTGTGTGCATTTGGTACATGGCTGCCGGCGAAGGTTTCCGGTGCACTGGTTATTATCATGTGTATCCCGCCGATCTTCAAGAAGGTAAAAGTCGGAAAAGCAGAAGTTCCGACCAAAGAATATACACAGAAGCAGTACAAGAAAGTTGGTATGAAGATCTTCTTCCCGGCTGTCTGCGTTGGTATCTTCTCACTTTGCATGGCTTTGTTTACCAATATCAGTTCCATGCTTGCAGTAACACTCGGTACATTAGTAGCTGTTATCATTCTGATGGTTTACAATCCGTCTGAAAACAAACCGGATGTATTTTTGAAAGAATCAGAGCGTTTCCTTTCTCTGATGGGACCTCTCTGTATGCTTCCTCAGCTTCTTGGATGTCTGGGTGGCGTGTTCACTGCAGCAGGTGTCGGCGAAGTGATTGCGGGTATCGTAGAAAATATCGTTCCGAAGGGAAATGTAAATTTAGGTATTATTGTATATGCAGTAGGTATGGTATTATTTACTATGATCATGGGTAACGCATTTGCAGCGATCACAGTTATGACAGTTGGTATCGGCGCACCGTTCGTACTTGCTTATGGAGCAAATCCGGTTATAATCGGTATGCTTGCTCTTACATGCGGATATTGTGGAACGCTCTGTACACCTATGGCTGCAAACTTCAATATCGTTCCGGTTGCTATTCTGAATATGAAGGATCGCTGGGGTGTTATTAAGAATCAGGTTCTTATAGCTATGATCATGCTGGTATTCCAGATCTGCTATATGATCTTATTCAAATAAGCATTTACGAAAAAGGATGATGGAAAGATGAATCGGGATATGGAGCGGGGAGCCCAAATTGTGATTTGTGACTGGGTCCGGGTAAAGCCGTGGGACAAGCTGCTGATCGTGACGACAAGAGAGCATTTGCCGGAAGCGAGAATGCTGCGGAAATGTGCGATCGGAAGAGCAAGATCGGTCAATACGCTGACTGTGGAAGATGCAGGAAGGCTGGTAGGGGTATTTTTTGACACGAATGAGGAAGTGTTCGACCCGTATACGGCCATAATCGCTGCGACCGATTATTCACTTGTGACCACAAAAGCGGCAAAACGTGCGATTCAGAAGCACAAGAAGTTCCTGTCCCTCCCGCTTTCTACAAATGATGGCAGATCCATGCTGGAATATGATTTCATGACGATGGATACGAAGAAAAGCCGTCTGATGGCGAAGGTGATCATGAAATACCTTCGCAGTTCTGAAAAAATCCATGTGACGACATCGGCGGGAACGGATCTGGTCATGTATAAAGAAAACCGGAATCCGGGCTTCTTCAACGGTGTGATCAAAGATGGAAAAGGATATTCTTCTGCCAGCATTGAGGTATACGTTCCGATCGAGGAGACGAAGACAGAAGGCGTTATGATGCTGGACGGTTCTCTCGGTTATATAGGGCGTGCAAATGAGCCGACCCGGATTCTGTTTCACGAGGGGCGGATAACAGATATAGAAGAAACGCATACCGGCATAAAACTGAAAGACTATATGGAAGAATACAGGGATCCGAGAATCTATATCGGAGGAGAATTTGGGATTGGTCTGAATTCTTATTCCCGGTGTCTGGGAAATTGTTATATCGAAGACGAATCGGCATACGGAACTTTTCATATTGGCCTGGGAAGGAATCTGGCGCTGGGAGGCAAGCAGAACGCAAATGGTCATTTTGACCTTGTGTGTCTGGAACCGGACATTTATACTGATAATAGACAGATTATGCAGCAAGGGAAGATTATCATACCAGAACCGGTGGTATATTAGTGCCGGCGGTGGTACAAAAAGTTCCGCATGCGGAACTTTTTGTCAATGGTCAGAAAAAGTCGTAAGGAGGAAACGAACATGAAGGTATTAGTAACAGGTTTTGACCCGTTTGGGGGAGAAAAAGTAAATCCTGCATATGAGGCAGTAAAATTATTGCCGGATACGATCGCGGGGGCAGAGATCATTAAACTGGAGATTCCGACGGTGTTTTCAAAGAGTGGTCCGGCTGTAGAAGCAGGGATCCAGAAATATCAGCCGGACGTTGTCATCAATGTCGGACAGGCAGGCGGTCGCTCTTGTGTTACCATCGAACAGGTGGGAGTGAACCTTGCAGAAGCGCGTATTCCGGATAATGCCGGAGAGCAGCCTATGGATGAACCGCTTCAGGTGGACGGCGCACCGGCATATTTTGCGACGATTCCGGTGAAGGCAATTGTAAAGAACATCCGTGATCATGGAATCCCCTGCCATATTTCCTATACAGCAGGAACCTATGTATGCAACTGTGTGATGTATAACGTACTTCATATGGCAGCAACAAAATATACCAACATTCGTGCCGGATTTATTCATGTACCATTTGCTACTGAGCAGGTGGTCGATAAGCCGAACGGAACTCCGTTCATGTCTCTGGAAATGATTGCGAAGTGCCTTGAATATGCGATTGAGGCTACTGTAAACAATACAGAAGACATTGAAGAAGCAATGGGAACGACCCATTAGGAAAAGAATCATTCTGGCAGAAAATATGGAATTATCAGAGGAATGCTTACCGGATGGTGGGCATTCCTTTTTACATAGGGAAAGACTGCAGCTGACCTTATTCTAAACTTGATTTATGATAATACTAATTGCCATAGTTCACTCGCAAGGCAGAACTATTATCCGGTATTATTGCCCAAATACCCAGGTAAACATTTGTAATAAATATTGAAGAACCCTAAAAGGGATAATAAAACGGAAAAAAGAGAGATGCTCAACGGTGTGTTCTGTGATATGTCTGCTCCGACAACAATCCATCATTTATGTAAAGTTCCTGTACGATTAGAAACAGCTTTTCGTTCTGATTTTAAACTTATCTGCATACACATGTTTTAGATAAGGAGGAACAGAACATGGAAAAGAAAGTGAATTCTGTGATCAAACCGATTCAAATACTGAAGGCATTGCTTGCTTCTTATATCGTGACAGCCCTGCTTCTTTTGCTTCTGACGTTTTTGCTGTATAAGTTTGGACTGGATGAGAAGAAAGTAGAGATCGGAATCCTGATCGTGTATCTGGTATCTGCTTTTATCGGAGGAATGATAGCAGGCAAGCTGGCAGGAACGAGGCGGTTCCTGTGGGGGACTCTGATCGGAATCCTGTATTTTGCACTGCTTCTCATGATTTCAATCGGTGTATACCGCACAATCCAGGGAGGAAGCAGTATGCTGGTTTCATTTGCACTTTGTGTGGCGGGGGGGATGCTGGGAGGTATGCTCTCATGAGAAGAAAACTTGTAACACTTTGACGTTGACGCTGTCAAGGGTGTTGTGATATACTATAGTGCATAGTGAAAAGTAAGGAGGAGATTGCAATGAAGCATATTAAGACATTGAATACACAGACTCTGAACAATACAGTAAAAAAAGGCGGATGTGGAGAATGCCAGACATCTTGCCAGTCTGCTTGTAAGACATCCTGTACCGTAGGAAATCAGACTTGTGAGCACAGCAAATAAGAGAATTTTATCTTAGTATGAATCAAGGCAGCGGCTAAAAGCCGCTGTCTATTGGCGTTATGGAAAACAAATTAGAAAGGGGTACCGGTTGTGATTCATCAGTACCAGAATAACGGATATTTGATCGTGATGGATATCAACAGCGGATGCGTTCATACGGTGGATCAGGCAGCATATGACGTGATTGCATGTCTGAATGCAAGGAATGAGAACCAGACAGCCGAGACGCTTCGTCAGGATGAGACCTGGGAGGCAGTGAAAGCGGAGCTGAAGGATAAATATCCGGAAGAAGAATTAAGAGAAATATTAGAGGATGTGACAGAACTCACGGAGTCGGGGCAGTTATTTGTGAAGGATACTTATGAGCCGCTCATCGGTGAGGTCGTGAAACGCAAGACGGTTGTGAAGGCAATGTGCCTGCATATTGCGCATGACTGCAATCTGGCATGCAGATACTGCTTTGCAGAAGAAGGAGAATATCATGGAAGAAGAGCCATGATGAGCTTTGAAGTGGGAAAGAAAGCCCTGGATTTCCTGATTGCCAATTCGGGCAGCAGACGTAATCTGGAAGTGGATTTCTTCGGCGGGGAACCGCTGATGAACTGGCAGGTTGTCAAGGAGCTTGTTGCATACGGAAGAGAACAGGAGAAGATACATAATAAGCATTTTCGTTTTACAGTGACGACGAATGGTGTTCTGCTGAATGATGAGATCCAGGAGTTTATCAATAAAGAGATGGATAACGTGGTCATGAGTCTCGACGGAAGAAAAGAAGTCAATGACCGTATGAGACCGTTCCGAAACGGGAAGGGCAGTTATGATCTGATCGTGCCGAAATTCCAGAAACTTGCGGATTCCAGAAATCAGGAGCGTTACTATATCCGGGGAACATTTACCAGAAATAATCTGGACTTCTCCGAGGATGTAAAGCATTTTGCAGAGCTTGGGTTCAAACAGATGTCCATCGAACCGGTTGTCGGGGATGCTTCGGATCCGTATGCGATCCGTGAAGAGGATCTGCCGAAGATTTTTGAAGAATATGATAAGCTGGCGCAGTTCGTGATTGAGAAGGAAAGAAAGGGCGAAGGCTTTAATTTCTTCCATTTTATGATCGATCTGGAAGGCGGACCGTGCCTGTATAAGAGATTGTCCGGATGCGGATCCGGAACAGAGTATTTGTCGGTAACTCCGTGGGGCGATCTCTATCCGTGCCATCAGTTTGTCGGAGATGAAGATTTCCTGATGGGAAATGTGGATGAAGGAATTACAAAACCGGAGATTGCGGACGCATTCCGGTGCTGTAATGTATATACCAAGGAAAAATGCAAGAAATGTTTTGCCAGATTCTATTGCAGCGGAGGCTGTATGGCGAATGCATATAAATATGCAGGCGGTCTGAACGACTCCTATGACATCGGATGCGAGATGGAGCGTAAGCGGGTAGAATGTGCAATCATGATAAAGGCTGCTTTGGCAGAAGAAAGGAAGTAGGACATGAAGAAAAGTAAAGGGATTATCAGCCTTGTTCTGATCGCTGCACTTATGGGACTGCTTGGATTTACCTGTGCTCAGGGATTCGGATCCTCACATTCCGGTGCAGCAAAGAACATTAACCTGGGTCTTGATCTTGCCGGCGGTGTCAGCATTACCTATCAGGCAAAGGACAAGAATCCGACCAAAGAAGAGATGGCAGATACCATCTACAAATTACAGAAACGTGTGGAACAGTACAGTACAGAGGCTTCTGTTTATCAGGAAGGCGATGACCGGATCAGCATTGAGATTCCGGGTGTTTCCGATGCAAATACTGTTCTGGAAGAACTCGGAAAACCGGGCTCACTGGAATTCCAGGATCCGAACGGAGAAGTCGTATTAAGTGGTTCTGATGTGAAGAGTGCTCAGGCACAGACTCAGCAGAACAGCACGACAAAGAATAATGAGTATGTTGTGGCTCTGGAGCTTACGGACGAAGGCGCAGAGAAATTTGCAAAGGCAACGGAAGAAAATCTTGGAAAGCAGATCGCCATTGTTTATGATGGCGAAACGATCAGTGCACCGGTGGTTAATTCTGTGATTGAAAATGGACAGGCTGTCATCGAAGGTATGGCAGATTATGAGGAAGCTGACACACTTGCTTCAACGATCCGAATCGGTGGACTGAAGCTGGAACTGGAAGAACTCCGTTCCAATGTAGTGGGGGCACAGCTTGGTGAGGAAGCAATCAGTACAAGCTTGAAAGCAGGAGCGATCGGTCTTGCGTTAGTCTTTATCTTCATGTGTATTGTATACCTGCTTCCTGGTTTTGCTGCAGGACTTGCACTTCTCATTTATACAGGACTGGTCATTGTACTTTTGAACGCATTTGACATTACACTGACTCTTCCTGGAATCGCGGGTATTATCCTCGGTATCGGTATGGCAGTTGATGCGAATGTTATTATCTTCGCGCGTGTGAGGGAAGAGATTGCTGCCGGAGTGAGTGTGAGATCATCACTCAGAAACGGATTTAAGAAGGCAATGTCCGCGATCGTGGATGGTAACGTGACTACTTTGATCGCGGCAATCGTACTGGGACTTAAGGGCTCCGGTTCTGTCAAAGGATTTGCTCAGACACTTGCTCTTGGTATCGTGATTTCCATGTTCACAGCACTTGTGATCACTCGAGTAATTGTATTTTCCTTCTATGCAATTGGAATCCGTGATGAGAAATTCTATGCAAAAAAGAAGAAAGAGACAAAGGTATTCAATTTCCTTGGCAAAAAGAATCTTTGTTTCGCAATTTCGATTGCAGTCATTGCGGTTGGCCTGATTACAATGGGTGTGCAGTCAGCAGGCGGAAACGGCGCTCTGAATTACAGCTTGGAATTTAAGGGTGGTACGGCTACCAATGTGACCTTCAATGAAGATTATGATATCAAGGAAATTGATTCTCTCATCGTACCGGTTGTAGAAGAGGTGACCGGCGATAAGAATGTTCAGACGCAGAAGGTGAAAGACAGCACACAGGTGATCATTAAGACTACGACATTGGATCTGGAACAGAGAGAAGCGTTGAATCAGGCACTTGTAGATAAATTCGGAGTAGATGAATCTCTGATTACAGCAGAAAATATCAGTTCTACTGTCAGCAAAGAGATGAGAACGGATGCGATCATCGCGGTAATTATCGCTACGATCTGTATGCTGATCTACATCTGGTTCCGTTTCAAAGACATCCGTTTCGCAACCAGCGCGGTTATTGCACTTTTGCACGATGTTCTTGTAGTACTGGCTTTCTACGCAGTGGCAAGAGTCTCCGTAGGAAATACATTCATCGCATGTATGCTTACTATTGTCGGATACTCCATCAATGCGACGATCGTTATATTCGACCGTATCCGTGAAGAAATACATTTGAAGAAACGGGATGAAAGCCTGGCAGACGTAGTAAATAAGAGTATCACCAATACACTTACCAGAAGTATTTATACTTCACTCACTACCTTTGTCATGGTTGCAGTGATCTACATCCTGGGCGTAAGTTCGATTAAGGAATTCGCAAGCCCTCTGATGGTAGGTATCGTATGCGGCGGATATTCTTCTGTATGCATCACAGGAGCCCTGTGGTATATGATGAAGACCAAATGGAAGAAGAAAGAAGTTCCGGCAGGCGGAAAGAAGAAAAAATAAATTGTATTATGAAATTTGATAGAGAAAAGGTGTTGGAGTTTTCCGACACCTTTTCCATATATCAGGATAAGATTGAAAGGAAACGATAAGATGGAAAACTGGGTACTTTTGAGAAAAGGTGCGGATTTTGCACATATCAGTGAGAAATTTCATATCAGTCCGCGAATCGCTTCACTGATTCGAAACAGAGATGTCATCGGGGATGAGGCGATTGCGAAATATTTGAACGGAACGATTGCGGATCTCTATGATGGAATGCTGATGAAGGATATGGATAAGGCTGTCAATGTCCTTGTGGAGCGGATCCGGGCAGGAAAGCGTATCCGTGTTATCGGGGATTATGACATAGACGGAATACAGTCGACCTACATTCTCCTGGAAGGGTTCCGTTATCTGGGAGCTGATGTGGACAGTGATATTCCGGATCGAATGAAAGACGGATATGGATTAAATCGCCACCTGATCGACCGGGCACTTGACGCGGATGTTGACACCATTGTGACCTGCGACAATGGGATTGCGGCGGCAGAAGAAATAGCTTATGCAAAAAGCATGGGGATGACGGTGGTTGTGACAGATCATCATGAAGTACCTTATCGCGAAGAGGAAGGCGAAAGAGCATATCTTCTCCCGGAGGCGGATGCGGTTGTTGATCCCAAAAGAGCGGATTGTCTGTATCCATTTAAAGGTCTCTGCGGAGCTGCAGTCGCCTATAAGCTTGTGGAAGCATTGGCAGAAGCAATGGACAGTGATGTATGTGAGTTGGATTATTTGATGGAAAATGTCGCCATTGCCACGGTTGGAGATGTGGTGGATCTCGTGGATGAAAATCGTATTTTCGTAAAGCAGGGCCTGGAAATGCTGAAGCGTACGAAGAATAAGGGATTAAAAGCGCTGATTGAATGTACAGGAGTCAATGCTGCGAACCTGAATACCTATCATATTGGATTTGTCCTGGGACCGTGCATGAATGCAAGCGGCCGTCTGGATACAGCGAAGCGGGCGCTGGAGCTTTTGGAAGCAAGAACGCAGAAAGAGGCAGATGTGCTGGCAGGGGATTTGAAGGCTTTGAATGACAGCAGAAAGGACATGACGGCCCAGGCGGTGGAGGAAGCGTTTATTCAGGTTGAGAATACGGAGATCCGGGATGATGATGTTCTGGTAATCTATCTTCCGCAGTGTCATGAGAGTCTTGCGGGAATCGTGGCAGGAAGAGTCAGGGAGAAATATTACCGACCGGTGTTTGTCCTGACCCGCGCTCAGGAAGGGCTGAAAGGATCCGGTCGATCAATTGAGACATGGCACATGTATGAAGGATTGAATCGCTGTGCGCATCTTCTGACGCGGTTTGGCGGACATAAGATGGCGGCAGGTCTCTCGCTTCCGGAAGAGAATCTGGAGCAGTTCCGCCAGGAGATCAACCGGAAATCACAGCTATCAGAGGAAGACCTCGTGGAAAAGATACAGATTGATATGCAGCTTCCTTTTTCTGCGGTGACGGAGAAATTTGTCGGAGATATAAAGGTTCTGGAACCATTCGGAAAGGCTAACGCGAAGCCGCTGTTTGCAGAACGAAAAGTACATGTTCTTGGAGCGCGGATCCTGGGAAAAAATCGGAATGTGTTGAAACTTCGCGTGGAAGATACGAACGGAACCGGGATCGATGCAATGTATTTCGGTGATATAGAAGGCTTTTTGAATTATATAAAACAGAAGTTCGGGGATCGGGCATATCAGGATATGCTGAGCGGCATGAATGTGCCAAGAAACCGCGCAGAGAAGGGAATCGAAATGGCATTTACATATTATCCCGATATCAATGAATACCAGGGAATAAAAACTCCACAGATTGTGATTCAAAATTATAAATAGATTTTGAAAATTCAGAATTTTGTGATATAATTAATAATATTTTATTATGCGTACAAAGGGTGGAAGGTTTCATGAAAAAGTTAGAAGATTATGTAGTAAGTATTCCGGATTTCCCGCAGGAGGGAATTATTTTCAGAGACGTGACAAGTGTATTGGAAAATGCGGATGGACTTCATCTTGCAATTGATGGTCTGGAAGAAAAAATAGGTGACAGAGAATTTGATGTGATTGTCGGACCGGAATCCAGAGGTTTCATTTTCGGAATGCCGATCGCGTACAACCATCACAAGGCATTTGTGCCGGTGCGAAAGAAGGGAAAACTTCCATGTGAGACGATATCTGCTTCCTATGAGCTGGAGTACGGCACCGCGGAAATCGAGATTCACAAGCGCTCCATCAAGCCGGGAGATAAAGTGATCATAGTGGATGATCTTCTTGCAACAGGAGGAACCGCAGAAGCAATCATTAAGCTGGTCGAGGAACTGGGCGGAGAAGTTGTAGGCTTTCTTTGTCTGATTGAGCTGGAAGGATTGAAGGGACGGAGCAAACTGGAAGGTTATCCGGTTGAGTCCGTAATCCAATATCCCGGAAACTAAGGAAAAGGAGGGGGAAGATATGGCAGATGGATGGGACATCAGTCAGGAGCCGCTGATTGAAGCGAGTAATAAAAAACTGGATATCGTCGATGGCCATGCGGTAAAGGCACCTGCAGACTATCAGAACCCGGATGAATTGTATAATAGTTTAATTGCGCGGATTCAGAAATATCATCCGTCGGCGGACATCTCAATGGTCGAAAAAGCATATTGTATCGCGAAAAACGCGCATGAAGGTCAGAAGAGAAAGTCCGGGGAAGCCTATATCATTCATCCGCTCTGGGTTGGAATCATTCTGGCGCAGCTGGAGATGGATAAGGAGACGATCACAGCAGGAATCCTTCACGATGTTGTGGAAGATACGGTCATGACGTATGATGAGATCAAGGAAGAATTCGGAGACGAAGTCGCACTTCTGGTGGACGGTGTGACGAAGCTGGGACAGTTATCCTATTCGGCGGATAAGCTGGATGTTCAGGCGGAGAACCTTAGGAAAATGTTCCTTGCTATGGCAAAAGATATCCGCGTTATCATTATTAAACTTGCAGACCGTCTGCATAATATGCGGACTCTGCAGTATATGCGGCCGGAGAAGCAGAAGGAAAAGGCGAAAGAGACCATGGACATCTACGCGCCGATCGCGCAGAGGCTTGGTATTTCTAAAATAAAGACAGAGTTGGATGACCTGGCACTGAAATACTCTCAACCGGAAGTATTCTATGATCTGGTGAAACAGATCAATGCGAGAAAGACAGAGAGAGAGGAGTTCGTTCAGCAGATCGTGGATGAGGTCTCCGCTCATATGGAAAATGCGAACATTGAGGCGGAAGTCAACGGTCGAGTGAAACATTTCTTCAGTATATATAAAAAGATGGTCAACCAGGATAAAACCGTGGATCAGATCTATGATCTGTTCGCAGTCCGGATCATTGTAGATTCTGTGAAAGACTGTTACGCTGCGCTGGGAGTCATTCACGAGATGTACACACCGGTTCCGGGAAGATTCAAGGATTATATTGCTATGCCGAAGGCAAATATGTATCAGTCGCTTCACACGACTTTGATGAGCTCGGTCGGCCAGCCGTTTGAAATTCAGATCCGAACCAAAGAAATGCACAAAACGGCAGAATATGGTATTGCCGCACACTGGAAATATAAGGAATCAAATGACGGTAAGAAGAGCGTAGAAGCGAAGGAAGAGGAGAAGCTGAGTTGGCTCAGACAGATCCTGGAGTGGCAGAAAGATATGTCCGACAACCGGGAATTTATGAACCTCCTCAAAGGAGATCTGGACCTGTTTGCGGAGGATGTATATTGCTTTACCCCGAACGGAGACGTGAAGAACCTTCCGAATGGTTCTACGCCGATTGACTTTGCCTATGCGATCCACACTGCAGTCGGCAATAAAATGGTCGGTGCGCGTGTGAACGGTAAGCTGGTCAATATTGATTATAAGATACAAAACGGTGACAGGATCGAGATCCTGACTTCACAGAATTCCAAAGGTCCCAGCCGGGACTGGCTGAATATCGTCAAAAGTACACAGGCGAAGAATAAGATCAATCAGTGGTTCAAGAAAGAGTTCCGCGAAGAAAATATTGTACGCGGAAAAGAAATGATGCTGGCCTACAGCAAGGCGAAAGGATTTGTACTGGCTGATCTTTTGAAGCCGAAATACATGCAGATCGTGCAGGAAAAATACGGATTTCGTGACTGGGATTCTATTCTGGCGGCGGTCGGACACGGCGGCCTGAAAGAAGGTCAGGTGATCAACCGTCTTGTTGAAGAATACGGCAAGGATCACAAAAAAGAGATCACCGACGAGATCGTAATGGAAAAGATCGCGGAGGCATCCAAGAATAAGGTTCACATTGCAAAATCGAAAAGTGGAATCGTTGTTAAGGGAATTGACGATATGGCAGTGCGCTTTTCCAGATGCTGTAATCCTGTTCCGGGTGACGAGATCGTCGGATTTATCACTCGAGGCCGCGGCATGTCGATCCATCGGACGGATTGTGTGAATATGATTCATTTATCAGAGCCGGAACGTGCACGACTAATACCGGCTGAGTGGGAAAAACCGGCGGACGGTGAAGGCAACGGAAGTTATCTGGCCGAAATCAAGATGTATGCAAATGATCGTCAGGGATTGCTGATGGATATGTCCAAAGTCCTGACGGAAATGAATATTGATGTGAAGTCTATGAATGTGCGCACCAGCAAGCAGGGAACGGCAACGATCGAAGCAGGTTTTGTCGTACATGGGCGTGAGGAACTGGCGAAAGTGATTGAAAAGCTCCGTCAGCTTCAAGGTGTGCTGGATATTGAACGTGCAGTCGGTTAAATAGAAAATATATCGTAAGAAGAGGATATGAATATGAAAATAGAGAAGTTTGTAACAGGTATTATCAGTACCAATTGTTATATTCTGTCAAATGAAGACACGAAGGAAGCGGTCATCGTTGATCCGGCGAATCTTTCACGGAAAATGGTGAGTTATATGGAAGAGGAACAATTAAAACCCAAAGCCATCCTTCTGACGCATGCGCATTTTGATCATATTATGGGAATTGATAAGATTATAGCCATGTTTGGGGAAATCCCGGTTTATGTGGAAGAAAATGATCTGGACCTCCTTCACAAAGCGGAACTGAACGAATCTACGACCTATACGGCGGGATACAGCTATGCAGGCGGTGAGGTGATTCATGACAAAGATGTGCTGTCGTTGATCGGATATGAATTTCAGGTGATTCATACACCGGGACATACGGCAGGAGGTGTCTGTTATTATGTGAAAGATGCAAATGTACTTTTCAGCGGAGACACGCTGTTCTGCTGCTCCGTGGGAAGATCTGATTTCGCGACGAGCAGTACTTCGGATCTGATCCGTTCGATTAAGGAGAAGCTGTTCCTTCTCCCGGACGAGACGATCGTGTATCCGGGACATATGGGTGCAACAACGATCGGGAATGAAAAGGTAAATAATCCTTATGTGTAACATGAAAATGGATAGAAAAACACAGGCAGAAGAGGTTTAATAAGGCATGATTCAGATTATATGTCAGAATGAGCGGTATACCTACGACATGTATCATATCGTAAAATCGTTCTTTCCGGATGCCGTGATAAACCAGACGGTGGATGCAGAACAAGAATCACTGATTCAGATCAGAGTGGATGGTGATTCTTGTTTTTGTTGCCAAGCAAACGACGAAGAGGTTCGCGGAACCTTTTTAGGTAGTAACGAACCGGGAATCTTTACGGTTGAACCGTCTGAAACGGATCCGATTGCAGATAAAAGGAAAAAAAAGAGATATATCAATAAAAAATTATATATATGGTTGTCAGAACTCACAGGAGAAAGCCATGCATGGGGGGATATGACAGGAGTACGTCCGACGAAAATGCTCATGGAGAAGCTGGAGGAAGGATTTTCTGATGACGAAATCGTCAGATTTATGGCAGATACTTATGTGGTAGGTGAGAAGAAGGCACGCCTCGGTATCGAAATCGCAAAACGGGAGAAGGAACAGCTTGGAAAGCTGGATTATGAAAATGGATACAGCCTCTATATCGGAATTCCGTTTTGCCCCACGACCTGCAGTTATTGTTCCTTCACGTCTTATCCGATCGCAAAATGGGAAAAACGTACGGATGAGTATGTGGATGCGCTTCTGGAGGAACTGACCGGCATTGCCGAAATGTCACGCAATAAAAATTTGAACACGATCTATATGGGAGGAGGAACGCCTACGACGCTGAGCGCAGAGCAGATGGATCGGGTGCTTACCCATCTGGAAGAAAAATTCAGCTATGAAGAGCTGAAAGAGTTTACAATCGAGGCAGGGCGTCCGGACAGTATCACGAAGGAAAAACTGGAAGTTATATACCGGCACAACGTTGGGCGGATTTCCATCAATCCACAGACGATGCAGCAGAGGACTCTGGATGCGATCGGACGTCATCACACAGTAGAAGATATCGTACGCGTCTATCAAATGGCCCGCGAAATCGGATTTGACAACATCAATATGGATCTCATTGCCGGTCTCCCGGGAGAGCATCCCTGTGATATGGAAGACACACTGCGTCAGATACGGCAGCTGGAGCCGGACAGCCTGACTGTACATGCGCTTGCAATGAAGCATGGTTCCCGGCTTACAAGGGAGAAGGCCCAGCAGACGGGCGGCGGAAACGCGGGAGAGGAGCAGATGAAGAATGCACAGATGGCCCGTGAGCTGGAAGAAATGATCGATATGGCGTCTGTGGCTGCGAGAGAGATGGATCTGCATCCGTATTATCTGTATCGGCAGAAGAATATCGCCGGAAATTTTGAAAATGTGGGCTATGCAAAGGTTGACAAAGCCGGAATTTACAATATACTAATTATGGAGGAAAAACAATCGATCATTGCAGCGGGGGCGGGTGCTTCCACCAAGATCGTACTTCCCTATGAGATTCCGGCGCCGGGCAGCAGGAACGGCAGAATGACGAATCTGATCAGAATAGAAAATGTCAGGGACGTGGGAGAGTATATTTCACGAGTCCATGAGATGATAGAACGAAAAGGAGAATGGCTATGGCGTTAAAGAAGAAACCGGTTACCGGTATGAAGGACATGCTCCCGAAGGAGATGGAGATCCGGGATTACGTAATCCAGATGATCAAAGACACTTACAAAACTTTCGGGTTTACCTCCATGGAGACTCCATGTGTGGAACATATTGAGAATCTCTGCAGTAAACAGGGTGGAGATAACGAAAAACTGATCTTCAAGATTTTGAAACGTGGTGAGAAGCTTAAGATCGATGAGGCGAAAGAAGAGGCGGATCTGGTGGACGGAGGACTCCGCTATGATCTGACTGTACCGCTCGCAAGATATTACGCAAACCATGCAAATGAACTACCGTCTCCATTTAAGGCGCTTCAGATCGGAAATGTATGGCGTGCTGACCGTCCGCAGAGAGGCCGGTTCCGCCAGTTCATGCAGTGTGATATCGATATTCTCGGAGAACCGGGCAATCTGGCCGAGATCGAGCTGATTCTGGCGACCACAACGATGCTTGGGAAGATGGATTTCCATAATTTCACCGTCAATATTAATGACCGGAATATTCTGAAAGCCATGGCAGCATACAGCGGCTTTAAAGAAGAAGATTTCGATGAAGTTTTTATTATTCTGGATAAGATGGATAAGATCGGAGCTGAAGGTGTCGGAGCTGAACTCCAGGAGATGGGGTATACCAAAGAAAATGTTGACACCTATCTGGGGCTTTTTGATGAGATCAGCCCGGATGTGGAAGGAATCCGTTTCTGCCGCAAGAAGCTGGCAGGATTCCTGGATGAGAAGGTGGCAGACAGCATGGAAACGATCATTTCCTGCGTGGAAAGTGCTAAGGAGGCAGATTTTAAAGTGAAATTTAATCCGACTCTGGTGCGCGGACAGTCTTATTATACCGGAACTATTTTCGAGGTTACGATGGATGAGTTTGGCGGTGCAGTCGCCGGAGGCGGGCGTTATGATAAGATGATCGGTAAATTTACCGGCCAGGACACCCCGGCATGTGGATTCTCGATTGGATTTGAGCGTATTGTTATGCTTCTTCTGGAGAATGGATATGAGATCCCGTCAAAGCGTCAGAAGAAGGCATACCTTCTGGAGAAAGGCATGCATCAGGAAGGAATTCTGAAAGTACTTGCTATGGCGAAAGAAGACCGTGCAAACGGAAAGCAGGTTCTGATCGCCAACATGAAGAAGAATAAAAAATTCCAGAAGGATCAGCTGATCGCGGATGGGTATGAGGATATTACGGATTGCTATAAAGATTCCGTAATGGAACTGTAAATAGATAAAAACAGGAGGAAGAAATCATGGCAGAATCAATGATGGGCCTGAAAAGAACGCACCGTTGTGCGGAACTTTCCGAGGCAAATATTGGTGAGAGAGTGACCATCATGGGATGGGTTCAGAAGAACAGAAATAAAGGAGGACTGGTTTTCGTCGATGTGCGTGACCGTTCAGGAATCATTCAGGTCGTATGTGAAGAGGGAAGCACAGCTCCGGAGATTATTGAAAAGGCTGCGAAGCTGAGAAGTGAATTTGTCATTGCGGTTGTAGGAAAAGTAGAAGCTCGTTCCGGTGCGGTCAATGAAAATCTGGCAACCGGTGCCATCGAGATCAAACCGGAAGAACTCAGGGTGTTGTCCGAATCCGAGACACCTCCGTTCCCGATTGAAGAGAATTCCAAGACAAAGGAAGATCTGCGTTTGAAATATCGTTTCCTTGATCTTCGAAGACCGGATATTCAGAGAAATCTGATGATGAGAAGCCGTGTGGCAACGCTGACTCGTCAGTTCCTTGCAGAAGAAGGATTTCTTGAGATTGAGACTCCTTTCCTGATCAAGAGTACACCGGAAGGCGCAAGAGATTATCTTGTTCCGAGCCGTGTTCATCCGGGAAATTTCTATGCACTTCCGCAGTCACCGCAGATTTTCAAACAGCTTTTGATGTGTTCCGGATATGACCGTTATTTCCAGATCGTAAAGTGTTTCCGTGACGAGGATCTCCGTGCTGACCGTCAGCCGGAATTTACACAGATCGATATGGAATTGTCTTTTGTTGATGTAGACGATGTGATCGATGTCAATGAACGTCTTCTTGCAAAGCTGTTCAAAGAAGTGCTGGATATCGATGTTGAGCTTCCGATCCAGAGAATGACCTGGCAGGAGGCCATGGACCGCTTCGGATCCGACAAACCGGACATTCGTTTCGGTATGGAACTTCAGAATGTGACAGAAGTTGTAAAAGATTTTGATTTTGTAGTCTTTAAGAATGCGATTGAAAAAGGCGGAACTGTCCGTGGCATTAACGCAAAAGGACAGGGCGCGATGCCGAGAAAGAAAATTGACAAGCTGGTTGATTTCGCAAAGGACTATGGTGCAAAAGGACTGGCCTACATTGCAATCCAGGAAGACGGTACCGTGAAATCTTCCTTTGCTAAATTCATGAATGAAGAACAACAGAAAGCATTGATCGAGGCTATGGGAGGAGAAAACGGCGACCTGCTTCTCTTTGCTGCTGATAAGAATAAAGTGGTATGGGATGTCCTCGGAGCACTCCGCCTGGAGCTCGCACGACAGATGGAACTTCTGGATAAAAACGAATACAAATTCCTCTGGGTAACGGAATTCCCGCTTCTTGAGTGGAGTGAAGAGCAGAATCGTTTCACAGCGATGCATCATCCGTTCACCATGCCGATGGAAGAAGACCTTCAGTACATCGATTCTGATCCGGGAAGAGTACGTGCCAAAGCATACGATATCGTTCTGAACGGAAACGAGATCGGAGGAGGAAGTGTGCGTATCTTCAATCAGGAAATCCAGAGTAAGATGTTTGAAGTGCTCGGTTTCACACCCGAGCAGGCCGAAGAACAGTTTGGATTCTTATTGAATGCGTTTAAATACGGTGTACCGCCGCACGCAGGACTTGCTTACGGACTGGATCGTCTGGTTATGCTGATGGCAAAACAGGACAGCATCCGCGACGTAATCGCATTCCCGAAGGTGAAGGATGCATCTGATTTGATGACCGAGGCTCCGGCAGCAGTTGACAAAAAACAGCTGGAAGAGCTGGGACTGGAACTTGCGGGCACGAAGGAAGAGAAGGAAGAAGAATAAGAATAAAAAACGAGAAGCACGTTGTCCAGAAAATGGATGACGTGCTTTTTTCTATAGAAAACTTCACTTCCATGACGAATAATCTAGACTTGCAAAAAAAATTGTATAAAAGAAAACCACTGGGATATCTCAGTGGTTAAAGAGCGACAGACGGGACTCGAACCCGCGACCTCCACCTTGGCAAGGTGGCGTACTACCAACTGTACTACTATCGCATGTGTAATTGTCGTTCCTCAGAACAATATATACTATACCTTATGAATGAACATTTGTCAACTGATTTGTGAAGAAATGCATGTTCAACTTTTTGAGGATTTGTGGATATTTTGCTGACAATTCGTTTGAAACAAATGAAAAGTCATACATGCAAAACGAAAAAAAGGGTTGACGAAGTGCATGCATATAGGGTATACTATATTTTGTTCAGAGGAACGCAAATTCATACATGCGATAGTAGTACAGCTGGTAGTACGCCACCTTGCCAAGGTGGAGGTCGCGGGTTCGAGTCCCGTCTGTCGCTCTGGAAACAATGGGGTTTATGCTCCATTGTTTTTTTTATGTAATTCTTTGCTCAGAAGTAATGCTAGTAAAGTTTTCTGGACATTTATTGTTAACAACGAAGATAAGCGCGCAAGAATCGTAACACTGATCGTTCTGTTTGTCGGTGTATTATTGATTGCACCATTGAAAGGAATCCTTCAGAATGAGTATTTTTCAACAGCCAGTAATTACCTCTTACCGGCACTTTTCGGATGTATGACACTCGGTATGATCGGATGTGGAAATGGACCTACATATGTAAAGAATAAACTGCTCATCATGGTTGTTCCTGCTGTTTTGATATCAATCCTGACTGTCATGGGGATTGCGTCTACCGGTTTGGCCGGTATTCTGATTCTTGTAATGATTCCTGTCACGATTCTGTGTGCACGGATACTTTTTATTTTTTGTGAATTTATACCTTTGAAATTTGGACGAAAAAAATGGTATCATATATTATAAGGTGCTGTTTTGGAATGTGTCGGTTGTAGAAATCGAAGTAGACACAGCGAATATCGAGCGGAGAATGAAGGAGGTATGATTGTGTATCAAATTGGAGATTACATTGTAAAATCTACAGATGGTGTATGCAAAGTGGAAGACATCCTGCATTTGAACATGTCTGGAGTTGATTGCAAGAAAGAGTACTATTTATTGATACCGGTTGGAGAGAAGGCCGAAAAAATATATGTCCCTGTCGACACAAAAACCAATATCAGAAAGGCTATGACGGAAGAGGAAGCTTTGAAACTGATCGACAAAATACCCGAGATTGAGGAAATGTGGGTGGACAATGAAAAAATGAGGGAGCAGCGATATAAGGAAGCGGTTCGAAGCGGCGATCCGGAATCTCTGATCAGTATTATTAAAATGATATACTTGCGCAATCAGAAAAGAATGGCCCAGGGCAAAAAACGATGATGGTAGATGAGCGCTATTTTCAAAAGGCGGAACAGAGCCTGTATTCAGAACTTGGTTTTGCACTCGGGAAAAACAAGGATGAAGTGTGCCGGATTATTGAAGAGTCGGTAAAACGAAAGAAAAAATAGAATCAGAAAAAAGGAGTCTGCATTGCCGGTTAATGGCTGAGGCAGACTCCTCTTTTATGTAATGAATTTCATTCACTAAAATATACGAAAAGCAAAATCCGATTACCGGAGGAAGAACCAGTATCCGGCAAATGCAGCTGCAGCAAGGATCAGAATGACAAGAATCACGACCAGTACGACCGGAAAACGTCCGCCTTCATCCTCGTCATCTTCATCAAGCATATTCTGGTAATTCTCACGCATTTCTTTTTCACGGGATTCACGCACATGCTTCGGCGGAATGTTGGAGTAAGTCTGTTCTGACTTTCTGTTATCGATCTGTTTGCGTCTGACCGGTTTCGGCTGATCCTCAAAGGCACTGTCCAGTGCATCGGAAAATTCCTCGATCGGATCTTCCATTGCGCGCGGTGCCGGTTTTACCGGACGTGGTTTTTTCTTCGGACGCGGTGCTTCTTCATCAAAGCCTGGACGTTCAATTGCAACAGTCTCATCCAGAGCTGCTTTTTTCTTTTTGGCAGGAACGGTTTTCTTCTCAGGCATAGTTTTCTCTTTTACCGGAGCAGCAGGTTTCTTTCTGGGTGTTGCTTCTTTAGCTTCCGGAGAAACAGGTCTCTTCTTCGGAGCTGCCTTCTTCTCAGTCGCTGCAGCCTTTGCCTGTGGGAGTTCCTGGGTGTTTGCCTCAGACCCGGAAGGAACAGGTTTCTTTTTCCTGGCAGGGGCTGCCGGTTTGGCAGAAGACTCGGAGACAGGTGCCTTTCTCACCGGGTTTTCATTTCCCGGAACAGGATTCGGATTCACCGGGCGTTTTTTGCGCTTTGGCTTTGGCGTTTCTGTATCAACTTCCTTCTTGGCACGTTGTTTATCTAAATTCCACTGTTTCTTGCAATCGTGGCAAATGGCAAATTCGTTGTAGATAGCCTCACCGTCTGCAGTCTCACCGACTTTCTTGTTTCTGATCTCAAGTTCTTTGTTACAAATGGGGCATTTCATTCGTTATCTCTCCTCTTTGGCTTTTCATAGTCTTAATGTCCATACATATATAATGTTATCACTTCTGGAAAAGAAGTCAAGAAACTTCTTTGCACGTATTCAAAAAAGTGATAGAATAGAACCAATTAATGACTATTTACTCGAGATACAGGAAAGGATTAAAATACGATGGACAATAAGGTGATTAAAATCGGACTGCTTGGACTGGGGACAGTCGGAACAGGTGTGTATAAGTTGATTGGACGCCGCAGTGATGAGATGGAACAGAAGATTGGAGCAAATCTTGAGATCGAGAAGATTCTTGTACATAATTTGAAAAAGACACGCCATGGAATCGAACAGAGCCTTCTGACGGACCGTTGGGAGGATATTATCGGAAATGAAGAAATTCGGATCGTCATTGAAGCGATGGGAGGAATTGAACCGGCCAGAACGATGATTCTGGAGGCGATTGCAGCAGGTAAAAGTGTGGTTACGGCGAATAAGGATCTGATTGCGGAACATGGAAGAGAGCTGTTGGAAGCCGCCAGGGAACATAAGGTAGATCTTCTCTTTGAAGCGGCGGTTGCCGGAGGAATTCCGATTATCCGGCCGTTGAAACAATGTCTTGCGGCAAATGAGATTGATGAAGTCGTCGGAATCGTAAACGGAACGACAAACTATATTTTAACGAAAATGTTTGAAGAGGGAATGGACTTCGGTGAGGCTCTGGCACAGGCGCAGGAGCTGGGCTATGCGGAGGCGGATCCGACCGCAGATGTCGAGGGCCTGGATGCAGGACGTAAAATGGCGATCATGGCTTCCGCTGCATTCCATTCCAGAGTCGTATTCGACGATGTGTATACGGAAGGAATTACAAAGATCTCAGCAAGAGATGTCGCATATGCCAGAGAATTTGACTGTGTTATCAAGCTGCTTGGGGTAGCAAGAAATACGCCAGAGGGTATCGAAGTCGGTGTCTATCCGATGATCATTGATAAGAATCATCCTCTGGCTACGGTAAGAGAATCCTTCAATGCAGTGTTCGTGCATGGAGACGCGGTAGGAGACACCATGTTCTATGGAAGAGGAGCAGGTGAGATGCCTACGGCAAGCGCGGTAGTAGGAGATATTCTGGATGTGGCAAGGAATATGCAATACGGCTGCATGGGAAGAATCGGATGCGGATGTTATAAAGAACTGCCGGTCAAAGAGTTTGGAGAAGTCAAGAACCGCTTTTTCCTGAGAATGCAGGTAACGAATGAGCCGGGCGTTCTTGCGCAAATCGCGAAAGTATTTGGCGATCACAAGGTCAGCATCGAACGGGTCGTACAAAGAGAAGCGAAGAAAATGCATGCCGAACTGGTTATCGGAACCGCGGCAGTTAAGGAATATCATATGAAGGATGCAGTGGATGCTCTTAAGGAAATGCCGATCGTAAAAGAAATCAGCAGTATCATCCGGGAATATTAAGGGAATCATAGAGAAAGGAAGTGGAGCAATGCGTGAGCGTACGACGATAGGCTTTTTGGTGAAACAGATTAATAATATTTATGAAAAAGATTTCAACCGGATGCTGAAGTCGATCGGCATCACTTCCTCACAGTGCGCGGTACTGGATTATTTATTTCACAGCAGCAAGGAAGAGATCACACAGCGTGATATCGAACGGCACTTAAGTCTGAAGAATCCGACGGTGACAGGTCTTTTGAAACGGCTGGATGAGAAGGGATTCATTTTATCCGTGCCCAGTACGACGGATAAACGTTGCAAGAACATTTATCTGACTGAGAAGGCCTACGATATTCAGAAGAAGATGGAGGCAAGCAGGAAGAAGAGTGACAGGCAGCTTACGATGGGAATGACACAGAAAGAAGTACAGGCGCTCAAAAAAGCGCTGGAAAAAGTACTATATAATATTTCTGAACCGTAAATCGGACAGATTCTAAGTGGTAAAGGAGAAAGAGACATGAGTTATGCAGACAAAGTTTTTATAGATATGTGCCGGGACATTATTGATCACGGAACCAGCACGGAAGGGGAGAAGGTTCGTCCGAGATGGGAGGACGGAACACCGGCATACACGATCAAAAAATTCGGTGTTGTGAACCGCTATGACCTGCGTAAGGAATTCCCGGCAATCACGCTCAGAAAGACAGCGATCAAGAGCTGTACCGATGAACTGTTATGGATCTGGCAGAAAAAGTCGAATAATATTCATGATCTAAGCAGCCATATCTGGGACAGTTGGGCGGATGAGGACGGATCCATCGGGAAAGCCTACGGTTATCAGATGAGCGTCAAGCATCAGTATAAAGAAGGAATGATGGATCAGGTGGACCGGGTGATTTACGATCTGAAGAACAATCCGTACAGTCGGAGAATCATGACCAATATCTATGTGCATCAGGATCTTCATGAGATGAATCTTTATCCGTGTGCGTACAGCATGACGTTTAATGTGACGAAGGAAAAAGGAAGTGACAAACTTACCTTGAACGGGATTCTGAATCAGCGTTCTCAGGATGTGCTTGCGGCAAACAATTGGAATGTCTGCCAGTACGCGGTTCTTCTGCATATGCTGGCGCAGGTCTGCGATATGCAGGTTGGAGAGTTCGTACATGTGATTGCGGATGCGCACATTTACGATCGTCATATCCCGCTGATCGAGGAACTGATCACCAGAGAGACGCATCCGGCACCGACGTTCTGGCTGAATCCGGAAATTAAAGATTTCTATGCATTTACAAAAGATGATGTCCGTCTTGATAACTATGTAACGGGACCTCAGATCAAGGATATACCAATCGCTGTGTAGAGGCGAAATACGGGATAAAGGAGAGAAGCAAATATGAAACTGATTGTAGCGGCTGATAGAAATTGGGCCATTGGGAAAAACAATAAATTGATGTGGAGTATTCCGGCTGATATGAAATTCTTCCGTGAGACGACACAGGGAAAAGTTGTGATCATGGGAAGAAAGACACTGGAAAGCTTTCCGCAGGGACAGCCCCTGAAGAACAGGGTAAATATTGTAATTACGAGAAATCCGTCCTACAAAGTCAAGGATGCGGTCGTCGTTCACAGTGTGGAGGAAGCAATTGAGGAGAGCAGGAAATATGACGGAGACGTATTTGTGATCGGCGGGGAGAGCATTTACCGGGCAATGCTTCCTTATTGTGATACGGCGCTCGTGACGCGGATCGATTATGCTTACGAAGCCGATACCTGGTTCCCGAATCTGGATGAGGATGAAGAGTGGGAGCTGACAGATGAAGGGGAAGAACAGACCTGTTTTGATCTGGAGTATGCCTTTACCAGATATGAACGCAAATAACAAAAAACATCAAGAAAATATGCAAGAACTATCATTGACAAAGACTGGTAATGGTAAGTATAATAGATTCAATCAGTAAAGAAACAAGCAAGAATATGTGAAATGCAATGACAAGGAGGAGTACATAATTTCCGGATGCATAGAGAGAAAGCGGTCGGTGTAAGCTTTCGGGATGGAATTATGGAAGTAGCCTTCGAGCAGCGAACCCAACGGGCTGATGCCTCAGTAGACTTCGACGTGATTCCGACGTTACATGGGAACGGTATCGGACAGGAGAAATGTCCCGTACTGACAGAGTGCAGGAACTGCGGTTCCTGAATTTAGGTGGTAACACGGATGATGATTCGCCCTAAGCTAGTAATAGTTTGGGGCGGTTTTTTTGCTTTATAGAACAAAGGAGGTAGTTACATGAAGAAAATTTCGGGGAACAAATTATTGGTAAAAGCGCTGAAAGAAGAAGGAGTAGAGGTCATGTTCGGATATCCGGGCGCCTGCACGATCGATATCAGCGATGAACTTTATAAGCAGAACCATACAAAGGTGATCCTTCCAAGACATGAACAGGCACTGGTTCATGCGGCAGATGCCTATGCGAGATCGACAGGGAAAGTAGGCGTATGTCTTGTAACCAGCGGCCCGGGTGCGACGAATCTGGTAACAGGACTTGCAACAGCCAACTATGACAGTGTTCCTCTGGTATGCTTTACCGGTCAGGTGGCCAGAGCTCTGATCGGAAATGATGCCTTTCAGGAAGTTGATATTGTAGGAATCACAAGAAGTATTACCAAATACGGTGTGACGGTAAGCAGGAGAGAGGATCTCGGGCGCATCATCAAAGAAGCGTTTTATATTGCAAGAACAGGACGCCCGGGTCCGGTACTTGTGGATCTCCCGAAAGATGTGATGGCAGAGCTGGGAAGTCCGGAATATCCGCAGACTGTGAATATCCGTGGGTATAAACCGAGCACAGGTGTACATATCGGCCAGCTTAAGAGGGCAATCAAGATGCTCGGTAAAGCAAAACGCCCGTTGCTCCTTGCGGGCGGAGGTGTTAATATTTCCGGAGCCAATGCATGCTTTCGTAAACTTGCTGAGATCACAAATGTTCCGGTGGTGACAACGATTATGGGACGAGGTGCGATTCCGACCGATCACCCGCTCTTTATCGGCAATCTCGGAATGCACGGTTCCTATGCTTCCAATATGGCTGTGGGTGAATGCGATCTCCTTTTCTCCATCGGTACCCGATTTAATGACCGTATTACCGGAAAATTGCATGCATTTGCACCGAACGCGCAGATCGTGCATATTGACATTGATACGGCGTCGATTTCCAGAAATATCAAAGTAGATGTCCCGATTGTCGCCGATGCGAAGGAGGCCATCGAAAAGCTTCTTGAGTATGTGGAACCGGGCGACAATGCGGCATGGTTGGAAAGAATCGGAGAGTGGAAACAGGAGCATCCGCTGAAGATGAAACCAAAATACGGCGTGATGCAGGCTCAGGATATTATCGAAACGATCAATGAAGTATTTAAAGAGGATGATACAATCGTTGTGACGGATGTAGGACAGCATCAGATGTTCACTTCCCAATATTTGGAAGTCAATGAAAAAACAAGAATGTATATGTCAGGCGGACTTGGTACAATGGGATATGGACTGCCTGGTGCAGTCGGCGCACAAATCGGCAATCCGGACAGCACCGTGATTGCAATTTCCGGTGACGGAGGAATGCAGATGAATATTCAGGAATTTGCAACTGCAGTTTTGGAGGAGCTGCCGCTGATCCTTTGTGTATTTAACAACACATATCTGGGAATGGTTCGCCAGTGGCAGAAATTATTCTATGGCAAACGTTATTCCATGACGGATCTCCGCTCCGGTGCGGCGACCAGAAGAGGGGAAGAACCTCCGGTGAAATATACGCCTGATTTTGTGAAACTGGCTGAAAGTTACGGAGCAAAGGGAATCCGTGTAACCTGTCCGGAAGAAATGAAGCCGGCATTTGAAGAAGCAAAGAGAAACCGCGCTCTTAAGGTACCGACACTGATCGAATTCATTCTGGATCCGGAAGATCAGGTCTATCCGATGGTACAGCCGGGCGGAACATTGGAAGAGATGATTCTGGATAATTAAGGAGGAGCAGACATGGATAATACAATGAAGAAAAGATGGATTTCATTATATGTAGAAAATCAGGTGGGTGTCCTGTCCAAGATTTCCGGCCTGTTTTCGGGAAAATGCTACAATCTGGAGAGCCTGACTGTAGGAAAGACGGAGGATCCGACGATCTCCCGTATGACGATCGAAACGATCAGTGATGAAGAAACATACGAACAGATCAAGAAACAGCTGAACCGAATGGTAGAAGTGATCAAAGTCATTGATTTCACGGAGATTTCTGTAGTCATGCAGGAGCTTATGTTTGTCAAAGTAAAGAACTGCACGCCGGAAGATAAAACGGAACTGTTCCAGATTGCACAAACCTATCAGGCAAAGGTACGCGATTACGGAAAAGACAGTGTGCTTTTGGAATTTGTTCACACGGCGCACAAAAACAGTGCGATCATTCAGTTCCTTCGTTCGGAGTTCCAGTCAATCGAAGTGGTAAGAGGCGGAACTGTGGGAATCGAAGCGATTACCATGCCGAAGAGATAGGAAAACAGATCAAAACAAAAAACAGAGCGCACTCTTGAATTTTAGGCGGAGTCGTATTATAATGAAGTTTAGATTTCGAGAGTGTGAAATCCATAGCATTAAATAAGTAAAAATAATAAAAATACAACTGCCGAAGGACAGCGGAATGGAGGAATTACAATGGAAAAGAAACAGATTGACTGGTCAAATCTCGGGTTTGGATACGTACAGACTGACATGCGTTATGTTTCTAATTTTAAGGACGGCAAGTGGGATGAAGGTGAACTTACACCGGATGCGAATGTAGTGTTGAATGAGTGCGCAGGAGTGCTTCAGTATGCACAGACTGTATTTGAAGGCCTGAAGGCGTATACAACAGAAGATGGACATATTGTAATGTTTCGTCCGGATCTGAATGCAAAACGTATGGCAGATTCCGCAAGAAGACTGGAAATGCCGGTTTTCCCGGAAGACAGATTTATTGAGGCAGTTGCACAGACTGTAAAGGCAAATGCAGCTTATGTACCTCCGTATGGTTCAGGAGCAACCTTATATGTACGTCCGTATATGTTCGGAACCAATCCGGTTATCGGTGTAAAGCCGGCGGATGAATATCAGTTCCGTGTATTTACAACACCGGTAGGTCCGTATTTCAAAGGCGGTGCAAAGCCGATTACGATCAAGGTTTCCGATTTTGACCGTGCAGCACCGCACGGAACAGGACACATCAAAGCCGGATTGAATTATGCGATGAGCCTTCATGCAATCGTGACCGCTCATGAAGAAGGATTTGCAGAGAATATGTATCTGGACGCTGCGACCAGAACGAAAGTGGAAGAGACCGGCGGAGCAAACTTTATCTTTGTAACAAAGGACAATAAAGTCGTTACACCGAAGTCAGACAGTATCCTGCCGTCTATCACAAGACGTTCGATCCTGCATGTGGCAAAAGAATATCTCGGACTGGAAGTAGAAGAGAGAGAAGTATTCTTTGACGAAGTGAAAGATTTCGCAGAATGCGGACTCTGCGGAACCGCAGCAGTTATCTCACCGGTAGGCAAGATCGTGGATCACGGCAAAGAGATCTGCTTCCCGAGCGGAATGGACGAGATGGGACCTGTTACCAAGAAGCTGTATGAAACCCTGACCGGAATTCAGATGGGACATCTGGAAGCACCGGAAGGATGGATCAAGGTGGTTGAATAATGGATCAGAATGCAAAAAAGAGAAATGAACTGCTGGCACAGCAGATGATAAAAGCACTGGAATCCCGCAATATGGAAGCTTATTATGCGGAAAATAAAGAAGAAGCGCTTTGTAAGGCTCTGGAGCTCATGCCGGAAGGAAGCTCTGTTGCATGGGGCGGTTCCATGAGTGTAAAGGAAATCGGTCTTATCAAGGCTGTTCATGAAAGAAATTACGAAGTCTATGACCGGGATCTGGCAAAGACTCCGGAAGAAAGAACCGAGATTACCAAAAAGGCATTTTTCAGCGATTTCTTCCTGGCAAGCTCCAATGCGATCACGGAAGACGGAATCCTGGTCAATATTGACGGATATGCCAACCGTGTAGCTGCCATTGCATACGGACCGAAGAATGTACTTATGATCATCGGAATGAATAAGGTCGTGCGTTCCGAGGAAGATGCCAGAGCGCGCGCAAAACATATTGCGGCGCCGGTCAACGCACAGCGTTTCGGAAAGACACCTTGTACCGTTACCGGACAATGCTCCGACTGCAAGTCTCCGGGATGCATCTGCTGTCAGACGATGATTACCAGATTCAGTCAGATTCCGAAGAGAATCAAGATCATTCTGGTTAATGAAGAACTTGGATTCTAGGATTTTCAGATGGAAAAGATCAGAAAACAGTATACATTTACCGGCCATGTACAGGGAGTCGGTTTCCGGTACAGCGCCCAGTATCTTGCGCAGGCGATCGGCGTGACCGGCTGGGTGAAAAATGAATGGGACGGCACCGTGGTAATGGAAGCGCAGGGAACGAGAGAACAGCTTGATCTTCTGGTGCAGAAGCTCAGAACACGGAATTTTATCCGGATCGATTATGCGGCGGAGTTGGAAATTCCGTTGGTGGAAGAACTGGGATTTCATGTGAGATGATAATATAGTGAGATGAAAGAGAGCACTTTGTATGGGAAACATGCAGAGTGCTTTTTTTCTTTTAATGGTGTAATAGGGATGAAAAATGAAAGAATGTTTAGACTCAGTTTAGTTTTTCCGGCTATTATTATATAATCATAACAGAATATTTGAGGAGGCAGAAAATGGTTCATATACTTGTTGTCGACGATGATAAGAATACGCGTCGTTTATATAAAGCGGTACTGGAAAGTGAGAATTATACGGTGTACACGGCTGAGAATGGGGAGGAAGCGCTTGGATTGATGGATCGGGAGCACATTGATCTTGTTGTACTGGATGTCATGATGCCGAAAATGGACGGATATGAGTTTACTAAAGTACTCAGGGAATCACAGAATACGCTTCCGATCCTGATGGTTTCTGCGAAGCATCTTCCGGAAGACAAAAAGAAAGAATATCTGGATATTATAGAGGAGGAGGCACTGCGCCTTTCGGCGATGGCAACCAATGTCATGAACATGACAAAGGTGGAGAATCAGACGATTCTGACTGATATTACCAAATTCAATCTGTCCGAGCAGATTCGTTCCAGCGTTCTGCTCCTTGAGAATGCATGGACGAAGGAGAGAATTACCAGATTTCTATTGCGAATGAAGGACCGGAGATACCGCCGGAAAGTCAGAAGAAGATATTTGACAAATTTTATCAGGCTGATGAATCACATTCTTCCGAAGGAAACGGGATCGGGCATGCGATCGTGAAGCGCGTGGTCGAGCTGCATTATGGTGATATCGATGCAGAATGCAGAAACGGGATCACAACCTTCTATGTGGAACTTCCGAAAGACGCCAGGTAGTGATATGCGTTTATGAAATTTTTGTGAAATGGCAATTGAGTTTCGTTTCAGTTTAGATTTCTCCGATATGATGAGTGGAAGATTCGGAAGAATTGATATTTATCTTGAAATTTACGAAAGGACATAAAGGATGTTTGAAAATCAATATATAGACTATGCTGCAGATATGACGATTCTTCTTGCTTACTATAAATGCAAGGATGACTGGAAAGACGAAGCAAATCAGATCGTCATCCAGGCACAGAAGAAATTAAAAGAAGAAGGAAAGCAGATGGACAAAGCTGTCAAGAAGCAGCTGAAGAGTGCAAATGCGGCGCTCCAGAAATGTCTGTCCAGGCTCCGCGTAGATAAAGTAACACAGGAAGATATCAATAAACTGAAATGTGCAAAAGAAGAGGTTGAAAGACTGCTTTAATACAAACAGGACGACAGGCGCCACAACGCTTATCGTCCTGTTTTTTCTGCGTGCCGCTAATTAGATGCTTATAAAAGGCACGCTGAAATTTATCCCTGATTAAATCGTGAAAGGAATTGTCTGGTCCGTTCTTCTTTCGGATTTTCAAACACTTCCTTCGGATCACCCTGTTCTACAATATATCCGTCATCCATGAAAATGACCTGATGTGCGACATCCCTTGCAAAGGCCATTTCATGCGTTACGATCACCATTGTGGTTTCTTTGTCGGCGAGTTCTTTGATTACCTTCAGCACTTCACCGGTCAGTTCCGGATCCAGTGCGGAAGTGGGCTCATCAAAACAAAGAATATCCGGTTTCAGCGCAAGAGCACGGGCGATTGCGACCCTCTGACACTGACCGCCTGAAAGCTGGTGCGGATAATTGTTCATCCTGTTTGAAAGTCCCATCTGTGCAAGAAGATCTTCCGCCAGCAGGCGGATCTCGTCGTGGATCTCCTTTTTGCGTGACTTGTAATCCGGCTGTTCTTTGGCAAGGAGTTCCTTCGCCAGCATGACATTTTCCAGAGCAGTATACTGCGGAAACAGGTTAAATGACTGGAAGACGAGACCGAAATGCAGACGTTTCTTCCGAACAGAGGATTCCTGCCAGGTCGAAGGATCTGCGGAATCAAAAAGCGTTTCACCATTTACGCGGATGACGCCTTCATCCGGTTTTTCCAGAAAATTGAGACAGCGCAAAAGAGTCGTCTTACCGCTTCCGGAAGAACCGATGATGGATACGACTTTCCCTTTTTCGAGAGAGAAACTGATATCCTTCAGAACTTCTGTATGATTAAACGTTTTACCAATGTGTTCTACTTCTAAGATTGCCATTGTTTTCTTTCTCCTTTATCTGAAATAATCCAGCTTTTTCTCTAAGCGGCCCAACAGTACCGTTACAATACCGTTGAATATAAGGTAATAAACAGCTGTAAAGAACAGCGGCCAGATCTGACCGGAAATACCGTGGGATCCTTTCATGAACGCCTGACCGGCCCAGATGATCTCCTGCAGTGCGATAATGCGGGCAAGAGAAGTATCTTTTACAAGGGTGATGATCTCATTGGACATCGGAGGAACGATACGTTTGATCATCTGGAGAAGCGTTACTTTGAAGAAAATCTGACTTTTTGTCATACCAAGTACCAGTCCGGCTTCTTCCTGACCTACCGGAACACCCTGGATCCCGCCGCGGTAGATTTCCGAAAAATAGCATGCATAGTTGATAATGAACGCAACGGAAGCTGCCAGGAAACGTCCTCCTTCACCGCCGCCCCAGATAGGATTGTGAAGGACCAGCCCCGGAAAGTAAAAGATAATGAGAAGCTGGATCATCAGAGGAGTACCACGGATAATCCAGACGAAAAGCTTGGTCAAATAGCTAAGTGGTTTAAAACGTGACATGGAACCGAAGGCGATGATAAGTCCGAGCGGAAATGCGCCGATCAGTGTCACAAAGAAAAGTTTTAATGTTTGTAAAAAGCCGACATTCAAAGCGTTGATGACAATCGGCATCTGTTCCATAATCTGATTCATAGGGATACCCTGCTTTCTCCAAAAATAGATTGTATTTTACGCATTATGATACGTAAGTGGAATGTAAATGAATAGAGAGCGGAGGAACCGCTCTCTATCCGGAAAATCATTACTGTTCAATAAGTGCTGCCTGAACACCGTATTTCTCAGCACATTCCATCATGCTGCCATCCGCATAGCTGGATGAGAAGAAATCGTTCAGAGCCTTGGCAAGGTCAGAACCCTTACGGAATCCAACGCCGTATTCTTCGCTGTTCAGTCCGAATGTGTAGGCCAGGTTCTCATATCCGGTTCCCTCACCGACCATGGCAGCTGCCATCAGAGAGTCGATCACGGCAGCATCTGATGTTCCTGCAGCAACTTCCATCAGTGCGTCAGCCTGAGATTTTACGGATGTGTAATTGATTCCAAGGTCGCTGATTGCGGCTTCGCCGGCACTTCCTGATTCTACTGCGAACGTAAGTCCGGAAATACTGTCTGCATCCTGATACTGGTCTTTCTTGTCAGCTGGAACAATGACAACCTGTGCATTGTTGCAGTAAGCGTTGGAACATTCCATAGAACTTGTTACTTCATCTGTAAGAGTCATACCGTTCCATACACAATCGATCGTCTTTCCGTCAAGCTCCATGATCTTGTTATCCCAGTCGATCTCGACGAATTCAACATCAACACCCAGGCTTTCTGCAAAAGCTTTTGCCATATCAGCATCGAAACCGATCCATTCATCGTTCTCATCTTTATAGTCCATCGGCTCGAAATCGGTGATACCAACAACCAGAGTTCCTTTTTCTTTCACATATTCCATATCGGTCTGTTCACTGGAAGTATTTTCTGTCTTTGTTTCCTTATTTTCCTCTGTCTTCGATCCGGAACCGCCGCAGGCTGCAAGCGAAAGAATCATGGCAAGAGTAAGGCCCATTGAAATTAACTTTTTCATGCTTAATTCTCTCCTTATATTAAATATGTAATGCGATTTACTTCACAATATTATCAATTTACTAAAGTAAAGTCAAGCGAAAAACGAATAAAAGTAAAGAAAGTGAGCCAATTCGGCAGATCGAGTCGTGTGTGCTTAAAAGGCAGGGTTGAAATCCATTGGTTTCAACATTATAATGGGAATAGAAATTACATTGAGGAAATGGAGGCAGAATATGACGAAGGAAAGGATAGAAAACTGGCTGGGGAACCGCATGAAGGATCATCCGGGCAATGTGATTTCGGCAGATTTTGCTATCAGGCCAGAGCTTGTAGGGGTTCACTTTTTTGATGAGCCGTTGGTGGGAATCGGAAGTGCAGAGGATCCTCTGTTTGATGAGTATAAAAAAGAGGGTGTGATCGGACCGTGGCATCTCAGTCCGAAAGAATGGATGCCGGAAGCCAATACAGTGGTTTCTGTTTTTTTCCCGTTTACAGAAGAAGTGCGAAGAAGCAACCGGGAGACGGAAGGAGAGCCCTCAGCTGAATGGCTTCATGGAAGGATCGAAGGGCAGGCCTTTCTGGCCGATACAATGCGTGAGCTGGCTGCATGGATGAACGAACAGAATGTACCAACTCTTGTACCGGCGCAGGACGAGCGGTTCCAAAGTGTTATGGGAGGCCAGGGAATTACCGGATACGAGAATATCAATGAGAAGACCTACGGAAGCAGATGGTCGGAACGACATGCGGCTTATGTGTGTGGTCTGGGAACGTTCGGGCTTTCCAAAGGGATCATTACAGAAAAAGGAATGGCAGGGCGCTTCGGCAGTCTGGTTACGGTGATGGAGGCGGAGCCGGATGTGCGGAAGTATTCCGGACTTTATGATTACTGCATTTTCTGCGGTGCATGTATCAGGCGCTGTCCGGTGCAGGCGATCTCCTTCGAAGAAGGAAAGAAGCATCCGCTGTGTCATCAGAAACTGATGCAGACGAAGAGAGATTTTGCCCCGCGCCTTGGCTGCGGAAAATGCCAGACCGGTGTACCCTGCGAGAGCAGGATACCGGAAAAGAAAACGGTGGATTCGAGGTTATACATATGAAAATTGGAATTTTTGATTCGGGAATCGGCGGATTATCCGTTCTTCACCGCGCGATGAAAATGATGCCGAACGTGAGTTTTGTCTATTATGCGGACACCGAGCATGTGCCATACGGAGAAAAGACGGTGCAGCAGATTCGGGAATTTGACGAACATAATCTGAATTTCCTGATCGATCAGGGGGTAGATGCGGTCGTGATCGCCTGCAATACAGCTACGAGTGTTGCCACGAAGGAATTTCGCGCCGGCTTTCCGGTGCCAATCGTGGGGATGGAACCGGCGGTCAAGAAAGCAGTGGAGCAGTATTGTGACACCGGGAAACGGATCCTTGTGGCGGCAACACCGATTACGATTGCCTCGGATAAGCTTCATAATCTCCTTGAGCGGGTGGATAAGGAGCATGATGTAGATCTGCTCCCGCTTCCGAAATTGGTGCGATTCGCGGAAAAAGGTGATTTTACATCCGGAGGGATCGAAGCATATCTATGCGAAGAACTTTCCAAATTCGACCTGGAAGATTATGCGGCAGTCGTACTGGGCTGTACCCATTTTAATTATTTTAAACAGAACTTTCGAAATGTTTTCCCGGAAGAGATTCATTTCGTGGACGGTAATGAAGGGACGCTCCGGCAGCTTCTTCGCGTTCTGCCGGGGGATCTGACCGATCAAAAGGAAGAAAACTCGGCTTCTGTACAATACTTTTTTTCGGGAGTACCGGCAGACGACGCGCAGATAGAATTGGTGGAACGCTGCATGAAACGCCTGGACGAGATGTACGACATAGTATAGACATTTCCTCTGGTCGATCCGCATAGAATGTGATGAAGGCGCAGCAGGAGATCATGCATGGGAAAACAGAAAATTTCGCCGGAAGGATTTGTGATAACAACCGCAGTAGCAGCCTGTATTCTTGGAACCGCATATTGGAGTGAGCAAACCGTAAACGTAGGAGGAAACACCGGTCATGCAGCAGAAAGTCTGGTACAGGATACCTTTACGGCCTATCTTCTTGAAGAGGAACCCGAAGAAAATGCAGAAGAAAACGGGGATGAAAAGGATTACATCAAGTGGGTGGAATTTCATGTGACATCAGAGGCAATGAAGCAGGCATATCAATATGATTTGGATACATATGACGGCGATGTTCACCTGAACTGGGTCGATCTTCTTGCATACCTGGGAGCAAAATACGGGGGAGATTTCTCCCGTTACCGAAGCTCGGATCTTGCCGAAACGGCTGAAAAGCTGCAGATGGGTGAGTTATCGGTGAAAGAACTGGAAGACACGATGGAGTACTTTGCATATTACCGTGAAGCTTATGGGGCGGTTCTGGACGGGATGGTGGGAGAGTACCGTCTGGAACAGTCCGATGGGAGTATGAAAAGTTTTTATGGGCTCAAGGCATTTAACCCGATCGCGAAAGGATTTTCATATTCGGATTATGACGATTTCGGAGTTTCCAGAAGCTACGGATACCGCAGAAATCATCTGGGACATGATATGATGGGACAGGTGGGGACACCGGTTATAGCAGTAGAATCCGGCGTGATTTCAGCGCTCGGATGGAACCAGTATGGCGGCTGGAGGATCGGAATCGACAGTTTTGATAAAAAGAGATATTACTATTACGCACATCTAAGGCAGAACCGTCCGTATGCCGAAGGGCTGAAAGAAGGAGATGTGGTGCAGGCGGGGGATGTGATCGGCTATCTCGGCCGCACCGGATACAGCTCGGAAGAAAATGTCAACAATATTGATGAATATCATCTTCATTTTGGGCTGCAGCTTATTTTTGACGAATCACAGAGAGAAGGAAATCATGAGATCTGGGTCAGCGGATATGAACTTGTGCGGTTCCTCTCCATGAACCGCTCGGAAGCGGTCAGAAATGACGCGACAAAAGAATGGACGAGAAAATATGCTTTCGTTGATCCGGCTGCAGAAGCGTATCTGAAGGAGCATCAGAAGACACATAGTGAATAAATATAAGAGGTGCAGGGGTTATCCCTGCACCTCTTGAATTCCGGAAATATCCGAATCAATCATCATGGAATAGTTGGTATAATACACCACGAATCCCGGTTTACTTCCATTTGGTTTTTTGACATGTTTTTTCTCCACATAGTCGATCTCCACCTTTTCGGATTTCGCATTCTTGGAGTAATGGGCAGCCAGGCGGGCCGCCTCCTCGAAAGTGCGGTCCGGCATTTCGTCTCCGCCGGTCTTTACGATAACGTGGGAGCCGGGCGCTCCTTTGGCGTGGAACCACCAGTCGTTCCCTGTGGCAAAGTGGAAAGTCAGTTCATCGTTCTGGAGATTATTCTTCCCGACATACATGTGATAGCCGTCCGAAGAAATATAGTGGAGTGGCTTACTGGTGATCTTGACTTTCTTTTTGGTAAATTTGCGCCGGATGTATCCGGTAGAGACCAGCTCTTCCTTGAGCTGCGTCAGGTCGTCCTCCCCGCGTGCCATTTCCAGTGCATTTACGATGGATTCCAGATAGGTGATCTCGTCGTGAGTCTCCTGAATCAGACCGGTCAGTGCTTCATAGGTCCTCTTCTGCTTGTTGTATTTCTCAAAATAGCGGGCTGCATTTTCCTGTGGAGTCTTCTGCGGATCCAGCGGAATCGTAACCATTTCATTGGTGTAATAGTTGAGCGCTTCCAGCTTTTTAGCGCCTTCCTCCAAATTGTAGCCGTAGGTATGGATCAGTTCCCCGTAAACTTTGAATTTGTCCCGGTTCTGTGTGTCCCGTAACTGGCGCTGCTGCAGATCGTATTTCTTCCGGTTCCGTTCCAGAGCCGTCTGGACCACGCGCCTTAGATCCGACGATTTCTGGCGGATCCGGGTGATCGTGTCGCGGGAAGCATAATAGGTCCGTATCACCTCGGAAATAGAGTCGAAGGTCCGGACACGGTAATTTTCCAGATGAGTAAGCGGGATGGATGAAAATTCCACCGGGTCATCTCCTTCATAATAAATCTGAGGGGAGAAGTCTCCGTTTGCCACCTGCTCGAAGAAATAGGTGAACTGCCGGTACAGATGTGCCAGCACATCCTCGGAGAGTTCCCGTGGTGGGAGCGCAGAGTCAACACCCGCAAGATGGCAGATCTCCTCGGCAGCGACCGGGCTGACGCCGGTAAAACTGTTATAGATCGCCTTTGCGAGAGGCATCGGTTTGGAAATAAGTCCGTCACGGAACACCGATTCCGTTACATCCAGCGGATCCAGCTTGCTCATCGTGTCAGGGATAAAATAGTCTCTTCCGGGAAGGACTTCACGCACAGAACTCATCTGGGCGGAGACATGCTTGATACTGTCCAGGATCATGCCCTTGTCATTACAGAAAATGATGTTGCTGTGTTTGCCCATGATTTCTACGATCAGCGTCTTCCTGCAAAGGTCACCCATCTCATCCAGATGCTCAATATCGAAATGGATGATCCGTTCCAGCTTCGGCTGACTGATCGACACGATCCTTCCGTTTCCTACATATTTTCTGAGCAGCATACAGAAATTCGGTGCCGTCATGGGACTTGGTTTATTTTCTTCCGTCAGATAGATCAGAGGAAGGGAGGCGCTTGCGGAAATGCAGAGCCTTTTCTGTCCTTTCGGAGTCTTGATTGTGAGCAGAAGCTCGTCGGTTTCCGGCTGGGCGATTTTATAGATTCTTCCGTCTAAAATGGTTTGATTCAGTTCTTTTACTATATTTGCGATTGTAATGCCGTCAAAAGCCATAGTTACACCTCGTTTTGAAGTTTTAAAGGATCATAAGGTAAAGACCGGTGCGGGTGGAAAATGAACCGCCCGGATTATGACCCTTGTACCATCATACCATGCTCCCGCGCGATTTGCAAATGTACGGGGAACGGTTCTGCATAGTTATAAAGAAACTCGGATGAGCGGCTGAACTGACTTAGAAAGGTTGACATGCCAAAGGGGAAAGGGCTATAATATAACGTAGCGAAATTTGGTCGCAGAGCGGCCGGTAAGAAGAGGGAAAATCAGATGATAAAGAGTATGACAGGTTTCGGACGCTGTGAGGTATCCGAGGCAGAACGCAAGTTTACGGTAGAAATGAAAGGAGTCAATCATCGTTATCTGGACGTGGGAATCCGGATGCCGAAAAAGCTGAACTTCTTCGAGACATCGATCCGCAACTTATTGAAGAAATATATCCAGCGCGGCAAGGTGGATCTGTTTATTACATATGAAGATATGTCAGAGGCTCAGGTTACTTTAAAATATAATCAGAAGCTGGCAAGTGAATATATGGACTATTTCAAAAAGATGGAAGAGGATTTTCATCTGGACAATGACATCCGTGTATCTACACTTTCCAGATGTCCGGAAGTGCTCACAATGGAAGAACAGGTCGTGGATGAAGAGGAGCTCTGGAACGGACTTTCCAAGGCGCTGGAGGGAGCCTGCAGACAGTTTGTTGAGACGAGAACGGCAGAGGGCGAGAATCTGAAGAAGGATATCATCGCAAAACTGGACGGTATGCTGGAGACGGTGGCATGCATCGAAGAACGTTCGCCGCAGATCGTGGCGGAATACCGTGAGAAGCTGGAGACGAAGGTGAAGGAGCTTCTCGCAGATACACAGATGGATGAGGGGAGAATCGCGGCAGAGGTCGTGATCTTTGCGGATAAAATCTGTACGGATGAAGAAGTAGTCCGCCTGAAGAGCCATATCAAGCATATGAAAGAAACGCTGGAATCTGCAGATGGAATCGGACGCAAGCTGGATTTCATTGCCCAGGAGATGAACCGGGAGGCAAATACCATACTTTCCAAGGCAAATGACCTGGAAGTTTCCAATCATGCCATTGATCTGAAGACTGAGATTGAGAAGGTTCGGGAACAGATTCAGAATATTGAATAAAAGCTTTGAAAAATCTTCGGTTTTATGGTAAAATAAATATTTGCTTATATAGAAAATGGCAGGAGAGCTGATTATGAGTAAAAAAAAGGGAATACTTATTGTAGTTTCCGGCTTTTCCGGTGCCGGAAAAGGAACGCTGATGAAGAGACTGCTGGAAGATTATGATGATTATGCACTTTCTGTTTCGGCAACTACCAGAAGTCCCCGTCCGGGAGAAGAAGACGGAAGAGAATATTTTTTCAAGTCCGTTGAGGAATTTGAAAAAATGATTGCACAGGATGAGTTGATCGAGTATGCTAAATATGTTAACAACTACTATGGTACGCCGAAAGAATATGTGATGCAGCAGCTTGAAGAAGGGAAAGATGTGATCCTTGAGATCGAGATCCAGGGAGCACTGAAGGTTAAGGAGAAGTATCCGGACACCCTGCTTCTGTTCGTCACACCGCCGGGAGCCAGGGAATTGAAAGAGCGTCTGGTTGGAAGAGGTACGGAGACCATGGAAGTGATCGAAAGCCGGATGAAGCGTGCGGTGGAGGAGTCGGAAGGCATGGATCAGTACGATTACCTGGTCATCAATGATGACCTTGACACCTGCGTGAAGGAAATGCACCGGATCATCCGTGCGGAACATGATCGCGTATGCCGGAATGAAGAATTTATCGGCAGGATCAGAAAAGAACTGGAAGAATTATAAAGTTCGGGATGCAGATAAGATACGAAGAGAGACTGAAAGGAGCAGAATTTATGTTACATCCATCTTATAGCGATTTGATGAAAGTAGTAAACCAGGATGTGGAAGAGGGAGCAACCAAGATCGTTAACAGCCGTTATTCCATCGTGCTTGCCACTGCAAAGCGTGCAAGACAGCTGATCGACGGTGAGATGCCTCTTGTTGACACGAAGCCGGGCGAGAAGCCGCTTTCCATTGCAATCGATGAGCTGAACAACGCAAAGCTGAAGATCATTGCAGAGGATACGGAAGAGTAAAAAGAACGATGCAGCAAGTACGCCGGGGCGTACTTGAATCCCAAGGCAGAAGCAGGCGACTGTGTCTGCCTTGCTGAGCTTTATTTGGGAAGAGAATAAGGCGACAGGAGCTGCCTTTGGCGGCTTGGAAATTATTGATACGAGGAGAACATGCCATGAACATTTTATTTGTTTCACTGGGCTGCGATAAGAATCTGGTGGATACGGAAGTGATGCTGGGACTTCTGGCAAAGAAGGGGCATCAGATGATCGATGATGAGACGCAGGCGGATATTGTGATCGTTAATACCTGCTGTTTTATCCACGATGCCAAGGAAGAGAGTATTCAGACTATTCTGGAAATGGCTCAGCTTAAAGAGACGGCTGTCCTTAAGAAACTGATCGTGACAGGCTGTCTGGCACAACGTTATAAAGAGGAGATCCTGGAGGAAATCCCGGAAGTGGATGCGGTGCTCGGAACCACATCCTACGATGAGATCGCGGAAGTGATCGACGGACTGTTCAGTGACAGCCCGATGGAACGGGCGGATGCCAGAATGATCATGAAGGATGTGGATTATCTTCCCGAGACGCAAAAGGGAAGGCTGGTTACGACCGGCGGACATTTTGCCTATCTGAAGATCGCGGAAGGGTGCGATAAGCATTGCACGTACTGTATCATTCCGAAGATCCGCGGAAATTTCCGCAGTGTACCGATGGAGGAACTGATTGATGAGGCAAAAGAGCTTGCCGATCAGGGGGTTAAAGAACTGATTCTGGTAGCCCAGGAGACCACCCTTTACGGCAAAGACATTTACGGAGAGAAGTCGCTCCCGCGTCTTTTGAAAGCGCTCTGTAAGATTCAGGGACTTCGGTGGATTCGCATTCTCTACTGTTATCCGGAGGAAATCACGGATGAGCTGATCCAGGTAATCAAGGAAGAACCCAAGATCTGCCATTATCTGGATCTTCCGATCCAGCATGCAAGCGATGCAATCCTGAAGCGGATGGGAAGAAAAACATCGAAGGAACAGCTCATTTCCATTATCGGAAAACTTCGGGAAGAGATTCCGGACATCACTCTTCGGACAACGTTGATTACGGGATTCCCGGGAGAGACGGACGAACAGCATGAAGAGCTGATGGATTTTGTGGATCAGATGGAATTCGAACGCCTGGGTGTCTTTACTTACTCACCGGAGGAGGATACGCCGGCAGCCGAGATGCCGGATCAGATTTCAGAAGAAATCAAGCAGGATCGTCAGGCTGAACTGATGGAGCTTCAGCAGGACATCGTGTTCGATCGGAATGAAGATCTGATCGGAGAAGAAATGCTCGTCATGATCGAGGGAAAGGTAGCCGATGAGAACGCGTATGTGGGAAGAACCTACCGCGATGCGCCGAACGTGGACGGACTGATCTTTGTAAATACAGATGAGGAACTGGTTTCCGGGGATTTCGCGAAAGTGAAAGTGACCGGGGCTATGGATTATGATTTGATAGGAGAATTATTATGAATTTACCAAATAAACTGACTGTACTTCGTGTGGTTATGATTCCGTTTTTTGTGGCATTTTTGCTGTTTGACATCACAGGCGCGGCAGATAAATGGATCGCACTTGCCATTTTCTGTGCGGCCAGCCTGACAGATATGCTGGATGGAAAGATCGCGAGAAAATACAATCTGGTGACGAATTTCGGAAAGTTTATGGATCCGCTTGCAGATAAGCTTCTGGTGTGTACCGCGATGATCTGTCTGGTTTCCATGGACAAGTTGAACGTGATCGTCGTTCTGGTTATTATTGCAAGAGAATTTATCATCAGCGGGTTCCGGCTGGTGGCTTCCGACAACGGAATCGTCATTGCGGCGAGTTACTGGGGCAAATTTAAAACGGTGTCCCAGATGGCGATGGTCATCGTGTTGATTATGGATCTGGGAGGCGTGTTCGAAATGATCGGCAATGTGCTTGTCTGGGTGGCACTGATTCTGACCGTTGTATCACTGGTGGATTATATAGCGAAGAACAAGCAGGTATTGACACAGGGAGGCATGTAACATGGTTGTGGAACTGATTTCCGTAGGAACTGAAATTTTACTTGGAAATATTGTAAATACGAATGCGGCTTACCTAGCAGAGAAATGCGCTCTGCTAGGTTGTTCTTTATATCATCAGACGGTGGTGGGCGATAATGAGGAGCGTATGGAGGACGCGATACGTCAGGCACTTGACCGCTCGGATATCGTGATCCTGACAGGGGGACTTGGACCTACGAAGGATGATTTGACGAAAGAAGTGACTGCACGTGTATTCGGAAGAGAACTGTATCTGGATGAGCATTCTAAAGAGCGGATCGAAGCGTATTTCGATCGGATAGGGAGCAGCCGGATTACGGAGAACAACTGGAAACAGGCGTTGGTTCCGGAAGGTGCGATCGTGATCGATAACCATAACGGCACCGCTCCTGGACTGATCATTGAAGATCCGGAAAAGGGAAAGACAGCGATTCTGATTCCGGGACCACCGAATGAGATGAAACCCATGTTCGAACAGGACATTGCTCCGTACCTGAATAAACTGCAGCCGGAAGGAATTTATTCTCATATGGTGAAAATATGTGGTATCGGAGAGAGCCGGGCCGAAACGATGGTGGCGGATCTCATGGACGCACAGACGAATCCGACGCTGGCACCTTATGCAAAGACGGGAGAAGTTCATTTCCGGGTGACTGCGAAGGCGAAATCCGAGGAAGAGGCAGAAGAGCTCATGAAGCCGATGATCGAGGAAATGTATCGACGCTTCGGCGATGCGGTGTATACGATCAATGAGCAGGAGACACTGGAAGAGAATCTTGTGGCACTTTTGAAAGAAAAGGGCATGACACTTTCGACCGCAGAATCCTGTACCGGGGGCAAGCTGGCCGGACGGCTTCTGAATGCGGCCGGAGCTTCTGAGGTGTTCAATGAAGGGTATATTACTTATGCAAATGCATCCAAGGAAAAGATTCTGGGTGTGAAGCATGAGACACTGGAAGAATTCGGCGCGGTAAGTGCACAGACAGCCGAAGAAATGGCGCGAGGTGCGGCAAAGGCAGCAGAGGCTGATGCGGCTCTGAGTGTGACCGGAATCGCGGGACCGGGCGGCGGGACCAAGGAAAAGCCGGTCGGACTGGTCTATATCGGATGTGCGGTGAACGGACGCGTGACGACCCGGGAATGTCATTTCACCGGAAACCGGGAGAAAAATCGGGATTATGCGGTTGTGCGGGCGCTTACACTTTTGAGGGAGGAATTGCTGGCGGCAGGACAGCAGCAGAAATAACATAAAGAGGTAAAGCGTATGATAATTAAAAGACTGGAAAATGAGGAAATACTGGAAGGACTGCATCTGGTATGGGATGTGTTTGCTGCTGATATTGCACCGACGTATTCGAGGGAAGGTGTAGAAGAATTTCAGAAATTTATTAAATATGAGAATTTTATGCCGAAGGTGCAGAGCGGACAACTGATTGTGTTCGGAGCAATGGAAGGACAGGAGCTCTGCGGAGTCGGTGCTGTGCAGACTGACGGGCACATTGCGCTTCTGTTTGTCGGGAAGAACTGGCAGAGACGGGGAATCGGAAGGCTGCTCTTTGTTGCCCTGCAGCAGTTCTGTATTGTGGCATTTGGAATAACGAAGATGACGGTTCATGCGGCGCCTCAGGCCGAAGGATTTTACAGGCGGCTTGGATTCCATGAAGTGGCTCCGGAGCAGGTGAAAAACCAAGTCCGTTACGTTCCGATGGAAAGAGCGATGAGTGCGGAAGAAATCCGGCTTCAGAAAAAAGCAAAACGCAGAGGAAAATTCCTGATGCTGGCTATCCTGGCTCTTGTGGTACTTCTGGGAATAGGTGTCGGAACGACAGCGTATAGAGTATTTACGATGGTTCAGGATGGAATTATGGATGGCGGAGGAATGAAAAATCCATTCCTAAGCGATGGGGGGCAAACGGATCAAACGGAGAAAGAGATGAAAAAAGAGACCGGGGAAGGAATTGATGGAATCGAATGTTACCAGGCGGAGAACCTGCCCTACACGATTACGGAGGAGTCTTATTCTTATGAATCCTCGAAAAGTGAGGGAAGCATCACATCTCAGTTCGATGTGAAGTATCCGCAGATCCAGGGGCTGGAAGGAGAACAGATTGCGAAGGTCAATGAGGAACTGAAAAACTGTGCGATGAGTACGGTCAATGCGCTGTATCTTAAGGCCAGCGATGATATGAAAGCGGCGGTGATGAAAGAAGACTCTCCGATCCTCGCAAGTAAGGTGACTTATCGTGTGACATACGCGGGAGAAGATTTTATCAGCGTAGTCTTCTCGGATGATTATTATGCAGGAAACAAAAATGCAAGATATCAGGATCTAAGAACGAGAAACATCCGCCTGTCAGACGGAAAAATCTATGAAACGAGTGAAATCATCAATGTAGATACGGAATTTATAAAAGAATGGAAGAAACGGATGAAAGAAGAAGCACCGAATTCGATCGTAGTAGATGCGCTGAAGACGTCACAGTATCGGAAAATCCTGAGCGGAGAGATCCTTGATAACCGTTATTATGACAATTTCTTCGTGGACAAGGACGGTATTGAAATCGGTATGACCTATCATTATCGGGATGATGAACAGCAGAAGGAAGAGCGTGGCTGGATCACCGCACCATTTACAATGGAGGAGATAAAAGCCTACAAAACAGACAGTGATTTTTGGAATCTTTGTACAAACTAATGATTGACGAATGTCGAAAATTATGCGAAAATAAAGACATATATGGGGTGTTAAAAATATGTCAAACACACTATAGGAAGAAATCATTTACATTTGAAAGGAGTTTTAACATGATTTATTCACATGAAGTAGAAATGATGTGTCCGGTAGCTCAGGGTGCAAATCACGGACCGGCTCCGATTCCGGAAGAAGCGAAATGGGTTAAAGCAAAAGAAGTAAAGGATATTTCTGGTCTGACACACGGAATTGGCTGGTGTGCACCGCAGCAGGGAGCATGCAAACTGACTTTGAATGTTAAAGATGGTATTATCCAGGAAGCACTGGTTGAGACGATCGGATGTTCAGGAATGACTCATTCCGCAGCTATGGCATCTGAAATTCTTCCGGGCAAGACAATTCTGGAAGCACTGAATACAGACCTTGTATGTGATGCTATCAATACAGCAATGAGAGAGTTATTCTTACAGATCGTTTACGGAAGAACTCAGAGTGCATTCTCTGAAGACGGACTTCCGATCGGCGCAGGTCTGGAAGACCTTGGTAAAGGACTTCGTTCTCAGGTTGGTACAATGTATGGAACACTTGCAAAAGGTCCTCGTTATCTTGAAATGGCAGAAGGATATGTTACAGGTATCGCACTGGACGAGCATGATGAGATCATCGGTTACAAATTCGTAAGCCTTGGCAAATTCACAGATTTCATCAAAGGCGGAGACGAACCAAACGTAGCATGGGAGAAAGCTCAGGGACAGTATGGCCGTGTAGCTGACGCTGTTAAGATCATCGACCCACGTAAAGCTTAATCATTAGTGTCGCCTTAAGAATTGGTGCCGCTTGTACATATCAGGTAACTTAAAATAAATCAGGAGGACAAGTAAATGGCTTTATTTGAATCATATGAAAGAAGAATTGATAAAATCAATGAAGTATTAAACAGCTATGGCATTGCTTCTTTGGAAGAAGCAGAAAAGATTACAAAGGATGCCGGACTTGATGTTTATAATCAGGTTAAGGCTATTCAGCCGATCTGTTTTGAAAATGCATGCTGGGCATATATCACAGGTGCAGCAATCGCAATTAAGAAAAATGTTGACACAGCAGCAGAAGCTGCAGCAGCAATCGGTGAAGGCCTTCAGGCTTTCTGTATCCCGGGTTCTGTAGCAGACCAGAGAAAAGTAGGTCTCGGACACGGTAACCTTGGAAAGATGCTTCTGGAAGAAGATACAGACTGCTTCGCATTCCTTGCTGGTCATGAATCATTCGCAGCAGCTGAAGGCGCAATCGGTATCGCTGAAAAAGCAAACAAAGTTCGTAAAAAACCGCTTCGTGTTATCCTGAACGGTCTCGGAAAAGACGCTGCAAAGATCATTTCCAGAATTAACGGATTCACATACGTTCAGACAGAATACGATTATTATACAGGAGAACTGAAAGAAGTTCAGAGAATCGCTTACTCTGACGGACTTCGTTCTAAAGTAAACTGCTACGGAGCAAACGATGTACGTGAAGGTGTTGCAATCATGCACAAAGAAGGCGTAGACGTTTCTATCACAGGTAACTCTACAAACCCGACACGTTTCCAGCATCCGGTTGCAGGTACATACAAGAAAGAATGTATCGAACAGGGCAAGAAATACTTCTCAGTTGCTTCAGGCGGCGGTACAGGACGTACCCTTCACCCGGACAACATGGCAGCAGGACCGGCTTCCTATGGTATGACGGATACACTCGGACGTATGCACTCTGACGCACAGTTCGCAGGATCTTCTTCCGTACCGGCTCATGTAGAAATGATGGGACTTATCGGAGCAGGTAACAACCCGATGGTTGGTATGACAGTTGCAGTTGCAGTTTCCATTGAGGAAGCTAAGAAGGCTGGGCGTTTTTAAGCGGTTTTAGCACAATTTCATAAAATATAATATTAGACACGTCATAAGAACAAAAAGCTCTGTGACGTGTCTATTTTTTTTCACCTTAAAATATAGGCTCACGTCATATGACGTGTTCAATCTGTAGAATGGAGGTGAATATCATGAAAAAACAGACGGCAGAGTTTGCAGTAGTGACTAAAAATGGTGTCGTTACTCAGATAGGGCGTTCAGTAATTTATCAGCCTGAGATTAAATTTAAAGGCGGTACTGTAAAATGGGTAGATGATTCTAAGCATATGAAGAAGCATCAGTAGGAGGGTTATGTGTATAACATGATAGAAACGGTCAGAATATACAGTTCTAATTCTGGCTACTAACATATTTATTGATGTTGGCGCGTCAATAGATAGAAGTAATAAATAGAACATACATAACAAATCTGAGGATACAGAATGATTTGAATCCTGTAATTAACTGATTCTCCCATATACTTTTTTCACAGGCTGATATAATATTGCAATTGCAATAACCATAAATACAGCATTGATGACAGTTGCAGGAATTGAGATTACAGAGCCTGCAATTGCAGCTGCGAGTCCATTTCCCAGGATCATCATCTTTACAGTACCCATGACCAGCTCGATCAGAACATTCATACATCCGTAGATGACTGCACTGATAATTGCACCTGTGTATTCTTTTTTCTTATCGCCGTTCGCTTTTTTCTTAAGAGAAGCAAATATCACTCCGATGATCAGACATTTGACAACTGTTTCGATAAATACCTGAGGAACATCCTGCATATATCCATTTAGGATATCAAAGATGATAAGTCCAAGCGTTCCCGATACAGCGCCTTTTTTACCGTTCTGCAGAAGAACACCCATCACTACGAAAACATGACCAAAATGTACAAAGGGTGTGCCTATCGCTGCCGGCAGCGGAATTCGAAATGCTTGTATTCCAAGGAATGTAATTGCAGCGAAAAATGCTGTGATAACTAATTCCTTTACTTTATTCGTAACCATTCTATATACCTCCCGGTTGATTTCCTTTATAAAATAATGAAAAATATTATACATGGAAAGTATATAAATAAGAATAGCCAATTTTATGTAATTTTTACAGTCCAGTTTTGGGTGATTGGGGGGCGTGTACATAGTCACCCGCTCAGGTTATTTCTGTCCGACTGAGATTGGTCATTTCTCTTTCAAAATACAATGATTTCTCCTTACATTACTACTTGACAAGCATATAATTAATGCTATAATAATTTAATTGTAAATAATTTAAAAACGAAATAAAAACCGATTCATAAAAAAGTGAAATGGAGGAAATTGAAATGGCACTGACTGATGATGAAAAGATGTGGGACACAATTGAAGAACATGGGGCACCATGTAAAGTAAACTTATTCTGCGATTCAAAAAAGACTTATACTGGTCCGGGTGAAGAATATGTTGATTTGTGGAGTATACAGGACAAGAAGATTCCGGTTGACTTGGAAGAAATCCGACGCGGTAAGGGAAATGTTCTCTGGGGAAGATTAAAAGATGGATTTGGATGGATCGATCTAAGAAATGTTCAGTTGGCTGAATAGATCTTCTTGATGTGAAAAAATAGGAAAATGAAATGTATCGGAGGAACTGAGGGATGATACTGGAAAAATTGGCAGGACCTCTTATTGGGGCAGTCATCGGATATTGTACAAACTATATTGCGGTAAAAATGCTGTTTTACCCTAAACTCCCATGCCCGCACACTTGGCACCACCATAAATGAAACTGTGTAAGCCGGAAGGTATTGAGTTTGTTTATGCCGTTCTGTATACTTATAGTAACGGCAAAG